>DATCVD010000647.1:0-3125 GCA_036567125.1 Pyrinomonadaceae bacterium
CGCCTCGTGCGCGCGGGCCGCAACGTCGTCGCCGTCCGCGTCTTCGACGCAATCGGCGGCGGCGGGTTCGCGGGGCCGGCCGTCGAGATGCGCCTCTCGGCCGAAGGCCCGTCGGACTCGATCCCGCTCGACGGCCCGTGGGTTTACAAACCCGAACGGGTCGCGCCCGCGCGCGAGGTCGATTACTCGAACCACCCCGGCCCGCGCCCCGGCCCCGAAAGCCACTACAACCCCTTCGTCCTCTACAACGCGATGATCGCGCCGCTCACGCCATTCCACGTCCGCGGCGCGATCTGGTATCAGGGCGAGTCGAACGCCGGCCGCGCCTACCAGTACCGCGCTCTCTTCCCCGCGATGATCCGCGACTGGCGCGCGCGCTGGGGCGTGGGCGACTTCCCGTTCTACTTCGTCCAGCTCGCCAACTGGCGCGCGCGCAAAAGTGAGCCGGAGGAGAGCGACTGGGCCGAGCTGCGCGAGGCGCAAACGTTGACGATGCGCAGCCTGCCGCGCACCGGCATGGCCGTCTCCATCGACATCGGCGAGGCCGACGACATCCACCCGCGCAACAAGCGCGACGTTGGCCTCCGGCTCGCCCGCTGGGCGCTCGCCGACACTTACAAGCAGAAGATCGAAATTTCCGGCCCGCTCTACGACTCGCACGCCGTCGAAGGCGACCGCGTGCGCCTGCGCTTCACACGCGCGCGCGGCCTCAAAACGTCTGACGGCCGCGCGCCCGCGGGCTTCGCCGTCGCGGGCGCGGATCGCAAGTTCGTCTGGGCCGAGGCGCGCGTCGAGGGCGACTCGGTGGTCGTGTGGAACAAGTCAGTGCCGCGCCCCGTCGCCGTCCGCTACGCGTGGGCCGACAACCCGGCCGTCAACCTCTACAACTCCGACGACCTCCCCGCCTCGCCCTTCCGCACCGACGACTGGCCGGGCGTCACCGCGGGACGGAACTGAAAGGGAGCTGTTAGCGATTAGCTGTTAGCTGTTAGCGATTAGCTGTTAGCTGTCAGAAAAGGAAGAAGGCGGGGGCAGCGGCAATCACTGCCCCCCGCCTTCGATTTTATGTTTTATGTTTTAGCTAACAGCTAACAGCTAACAGCTCCCTCAGGCCATCTTCGAGCGGCGGCTGAGCAGTTGATCCGCGACGACGCCGACGAGGATGACCGCGCCCATGACGGCGAAGTTGAGCGACGAGGGTATGCCGAGCAGGTTGACGAGGTTCTGCAAGACTTGTAGCAGCGCCGCGCCGATGATGATGCCGACGACGGAGCCTTCGCCGCCGCGCAAACTACAGCCGCCCAAGACCGCGGCCGCGATCCCGTAAAGCTCGAAGAAGTTGCCGTGCGACGAGGGCGAGACCGAGTTGGTGTAGAAGGCGAGCAGCACGCCCGCGATGCCCGCCATCAGCCCCGAAATGACGTAGGCGCTCGCCACGACGGCCTTCGCGTTTATCCCTGAGTAGCGCGCCGCCTCCTCGTTCCTCCCGACCGCGAACAGGTAGCGCCCGTAAACGGAGCGGTGCAGCACGACCCACATCACGGCCGCGATCAGGACGAGCAGCAGGAACGGCGCGGGGACGCCGAAGAGGCTCCCCGTGGCGAGCGTCGTCAGCCACTCGAACCCCCGGCCCGCGCCGAAGCCCTTCGTCTCGTCGTCGGCGATGAAGCGCGCGAGGCCGCGGTAGAACAGCAGCCCGCAGAGCGTGACGATGAAGGGCTGAATCCGCAGCCTCGTGATCAGCAGCCCGTGCGCGAGGCCGAGCGCGACGGCGACCCCGACGACCGCCGCGACGGCGAGCGCGCCCGGCCAGCCCCAGCCCGCCAGAAAGATCGAGAGCAGGACGCCGAGCAGGGCGAACATCGAGCCGACCGAGAGATCGATCCCGCCCGTGATGATCACGACGCCGATGCCGATTGAGAAGATGCCGTACATCCCGATCAGCCGCGCCATGTTCTGCAAGTTGGCCCCGCCGAGGAAGCGCGGCTGGATGGCCGTCACCACCACGCACAGGACGAGCAGAATGACGAACGTGCCCAGCTCTTTCCTCACCCCGAACCTCCTTGCCGCCGGCCGCGCCCGGTCAGCGGGCCGAGAACTTGTAAACGGTCGTCGAACGGTAACGCCCGCCCGCCCGCAGCACGGCCGACGGGAACGCTGGATTGTTCGGCGTGTCCGGGTAGTGCTGCGTCTCAAGGCAGAAGCCCGTGCGGCGCGGGTAGGGCTTGCCCCCCTTGCCGCTGGCGACGGCGAGGTAGTTGCCCGTGTAGAACTGCACGCCCGGCTCGGTCGTCCAGACCTCCATCACCCGGCCCGAAGTCGGCTCGAAGACTTCCGCCGCCCTCCGCAGCGCGCCCGCGCGGCCTTCGACGACGAAGTTGTGATCGTAGCCGTTGCCGAACTTCAACTGCTCGTCGTCGGCCCCGATGCGCGCGCCGACCCTCGTCGGCCGCGCGAAGTCGAAGGGCGTGGCGCGCACGGCGCGCAGCTCGCCCGTCGGGATCGAGGTCGGGTCGGTCGGCGTGAAGCGGCGCGCGTGGATTCTCAGGCGGTGATCGAGGATGTCGCCCACGCCCTCGCCCGCGAGGTTGAAGTAGGAGTGCTGCGTGAGGTTCACGACCGTGTCCTTGTCGGTCGTGGCGCTGTAATCGACGCGCAGCTCGTTCGCGTCGGTGAGCGTGTAGACGACGCGCGCGCGCAGGTTGCCGGGGAAGCCCTCCTCGCCGTCGCGGCTGAGGTAGGTGAGTTCGAGCGCCGCGCCGCGCCGCGACGGGAGCGGGCGCGCCTGCCAGACGGCCTTGTCGAAGCCGCGCGGGCCGCCGTGCAGGTTGTGCGCGCCGTTGTTGGCCGCGAGCTTGTACTCGACGCCGTTGAGGCGGAAGCGCGCGTTGCCGATGCGGTTGGCGTAGCGGCCGATGATCGCGCCGATGTAGAAGTCCTGCGTGAGATAACCTTCCAAGTCGTCGAAGCCGAGCACCACGTCACCAATCTGCCCGCGGCGGTCGGGGACTTTGAGCGAGACGACGGTGCCGCCGTAAGTGATGATCCTCGCCTCGGCCCCGCGGCCGTTGGTCAGGGTGTAGAGCGCCACGACGCGCCCGTCCGGCATCCGGCCGAAGTCCTCC
>DATCVD010000648.1:0-18163 GCA_036567125.1 Pyrinomonadaceae bacterium
CCCACGCGCCGGCGGCGGCGAGCGGGCCGGTGTCGAAGGAGGCGAGGACGCTCGCGTTGGCGGCGTCGCGGTACTCGACGATGACGCGCGCGCTATCGGGTATGGCCTCCTGCGCCGAGCGCGCGCGGGCGGAGAACTCGAACTGCTGCGCCCCGCCGGCGACGGACGCGGCGAAGGCCGAGGCGTCTACGTCCTGCACCAGCTCGGCCGAGGCGGAGTCGCCTGCGTAGAAAAAGACTGCCCCTTCGGCGGGGACAGGCAAGGTGCCGTCGCCGGCGGGCGAGGGCCTCCAGTGCTCGCCGGCCCAGCCCGGCATCCGGTTATCCACCAGCGGCCCTTCGGCCCCGGCGTTGCGGAGGAGGTTCGTGCCGAGCGCGGCCGCCTGATCCGGGCCGGCGTCGACGGTCGGCTCGACGTTGGCGGGCAGCACCTCGACGACGCACTCGTCGGCCGCGGTCGCGCGTGAGTCGTCGGCCGACAGGCGCAGGGTGTAGGTGCCGGGGGCGTAGAAGGTGGCGGTGGTGACGGGCGAGTGCGCGTCGGCGAAAGAGACCTCGCCCGGCCCGCTCACCTTCGACCATTCGGAGGTGAGCGGGCTGCCGTGGGGCCAGCCGTCGTCGGCCGTGACGCCGTTGAGGGTCACGCCGGCGGGCAGCCGGACGGTCTGGTCGGGGCCGGCGTCGGCAGTCGGGGGTCGGTTCTCGGGGTAGACGGTAACGATTAATTCGTCGAAGACGGTGAACTCGGTATCGCTGGCGGAGAGGTGAAGGGTGTACGTCCCCGGCGCGGAGAACGTCGCGGAGGTGGCGGCCGAGTTGGCGTTGCCGAAGGTCACTGATCCCGGCCCGCTGACGAGGCTCCACTTGGCGGCGACGGTCGAGCCGCGCGGCAGCGCGTCGTCTTCGACCGTGCCCTTGAGCGCTGCGATGGCGGGCAGCTCGACGGTCTGGTCAGGGCCGGCGTTGACGACGGGCGGCTGGTTGCGCGGGACGACCTCGACGGTCATCTCGTCGGCGTCGGTGAGCAGCGAGTCGCTGGCCGTCAGGCGCAGCGTGTAGGTGCCCGGCTCGACGAAGGTGGCGGTGGTGACGGGCGCGGAGGCGTCGGCGAAGGTGACGGGGCCGGGGCCGGAAACTTTCGTCCAGACGGACGAGACCATGCTGCCGGTTGGCAGGCCGTCGTCGGTGGCCGTGCCGTTGAGGCTCACCGCGTCGGTCGGGAGCGTGATGCTCTGGTCGGGGCCGGCGTCGGCGGCCGGCGGGCGGTTGACGGGCGGCGGGGCCACGTCGCTCTCCGTGATCTGCAGGACGCCGTTGCCGAAGACGTTGAGGCGGTCGCACGTGACCGTGCCGCGGACGCGCCCGTTGCCGCCGATGGAGACCGTGCCCTGCGGGGTGCGGACGACGGCGTAGAGCACGCCGCTGCCGGTGACGCCGACCGACCCTTGCGCGACCGAGAGCACGAGCCGGCGCGGGTCGTCGGCGGCCCCGACCGTCGAGCCGGCCAGCGACACGTCGCCCAGCACGTTGAGGCGGACGGGGCCGGCCAGACGTAGCTCGCTGCCGCCCGAGAGCGACAACGCTTCGAGGTTGTAGACGGACGGCGCGGCCGAGCCTGCGACGCCGAGGACGAGCGCCGTGTGGCCGCCGGCCGAGAAGCGGCCGTAGGTGCCGGGCGGGATCGAGACCGCCCCGGCCTTGCCCGAGGTGGAGAGGTGGCGCAGCGTCGCCGGGTCTCCGATCCCTTCGCCGGCCTTCGTCAGCGCAAGGTCGCGCTCGCCGGCGGGTGCGGGCGGCGCGGCGACGGGCGTGAGCGTGATCGGGTTGGTGCGCGTGATGACGTGGCGCAGCGAGGCGTTGTTGCTGATGGTGATGGAGTAGCCGTCGGGCTGCGCGCTCTCGACGCCCTCGATGACGCCCGAGAAATTCGGCTTGCCGTCGCCGAGCGCGACGCTCGGCGTGCCGGGCACGAGCAGGTCGGAGGTGATCGCGTCGGTGCCGTCGAGGGCGAGCGACTCGGGCAGCAGTTGCCAGAGCGCGCCTTCGACGCGGCCGCTATCTAGTTCGGGCGCGTGGCGCACGACGGCGATCCGGTCGTAGACCTGCTTGACCGGAAGAATCTCGGAGACTCCCGCTGGCGAAAACGCGATCTGCTCCCAACCGCCGACCTGCGCGATGCGGGAGAGTTCGAAGTCGCTGCCGTTCCAGCGGACGGAGGCGAGGACGCCGGGCGAGCCTTGCGCGACGAGGATGTCGCCGATGATGCTCGTGAAGGCGTCGTCGGGCGCGCCCCAGATTTTGCGCCCCGCCGGATCGACGCCGTAGAAGTTCTCGTGCGCCGGGATGACGCGGATGTCTTCGACTTTTAAGTCGAGTGGGTGAGAGGCGACGTTGCCCTGCGCGTCGATCGCGTAGATCGCGCCCTGCGCCTCCGCGCCGACGAGCACACGGCCGGCCCACGGGCCGTAGCGCTCCGCGTCATCGGGCACCGTGGTGACGCCCGCTAAAGGGGTTTGCAGGTCGGCGACGAGCGCCGCCGCGCCGGACGAACTTATCCTCCAAATCTCGCCGCCGCCGGTCACGGCGATGAGATCGCCGCCGAAGACGCCCGTGCGATCGACGTAAAGCCCGCCGATTGCCGACGCGCCCTCGCCCGCCAGCGCGACCCACGGATTCTGTACCGACGCGCCGTCGGCGCTGATCCGCGCGACTCGTCCGGCCGCGCCCGTCGAGGTAAACATCTCGCCCGCGCGGAAGCCGCCGAGGCTCTGGCCCCGCCCGTCGTCGCGCGCCGTCGCCAACTTCAAACCCCCTGCGAGGCCCGCAACGTTGGTGAAGTCGCGGTGCGCCCCGTCGGCCTCGATTAACTCGAAGTTATTCGGCTGCCCCGTCGGCCCGTGGGCCGAGACGACCAGTTTCCTGCTCGACTGGTGATGGTCGATGCCGGCGTGGTCGTCGAACGGAGTGGTGACGGCCGTTAGCACGACGCCGAAATTCTCCCCCGCCGGCACGACCGCATTGCCCTGCTGCGCCGTCGCGGCGGCCGGCGATGGTGCCGAGACTTTCGCCCGGCTGAGCATCGACCCGAGTGCCAGCACCTTCTCGAAAGTCCGGCCGACGGCCGCAGGCACGCGCGGAGTCGCCAGAGCCGGCGGCGCGACCGCCTGCATTAACAGCAGAAACGAGAGCAGTTGTGCAGTCGTCGTGCGCAGGGGGAACGAGCGGGAGGTGAACCGGGTGGGCGAGAGGGCGCGGGCTTTCCTAACTTTGGGGTGCATGTAAAGGTTCCTATGAGCGGGAGAACGGGATGTGATTTACAGGGAGACAGTCAGGCCCCTGCGAGGTCCTGAGCGCCGACTATGGGGTGCGGACTCGCGGAGAGAGGAAGCCGACCGGATTAGGGTTTGAAGCGTGCGTTGCTTGTTAATTCAAGGCGAAGAGACGACCGAGAGGATTGCGGGACGGAGGACGGCTGATGGTTTCAGTGAAAAAGCGCCTTCGACTTGGGGTGGAATGCGGAGCTGTTTGGTTGACGAACCGACCACCGTGCTGGCGAGTGAGCGAAAGACCCAAAGGTCTCACGCCGAGTTGAAGTGCGGAGACTACGCCAAACTCGCAGGGGCTGTCAAGCAGGTAGTATTCTATGAAAGGGGCGCGTCAAGAAAAAGTTCACCCATGCCGGCGGCCTGAAACTTCGCGGGCCGGCCGCCGCGCTGTCGAGGCTCGTGAACGTCGGTTCTGGCACACGGGACGGCGCGGCCGCGCTAGAGGGCCTTGACCCGATTCGTCGTGCGAGTCGAGTCCTCGACGAGGTACTCATAACTGCAGACCAACTCTTTAGAGGTCGCGCGTGACGTGCTCGCCGTGGTAGGCGGGCGAGCGCAGCCCGGCTCTGAGCAGTTGCGCCCGCTCGTGGGAGTCCACCTTACAACCGCTTCTAAAGCTCTCCTCAATGAGCTGCATCCGAAGCTCGTTACGCCTGTCCCTTATAAGTTCGGCGGCAGCGCCAAAGATGACGCCATTTAGAGCGCCCAAGACAAATGCACGCCACCAATTATTTGATTGGCTTCTGCTCATAAGCCGATCTTCAGCGAAGCAGCATAACGCCCGGCATCACCCGCCCGCACACAACTGCGGACAGCACCCGACGTTGCGTATGGCATCCATGCTGACTCGGGTCGGGTGCAGGCCGTTGTTAGGCGGCCTCTAGGATTTCATCGGCAACTCCGATGGCTACATATTCGCACTTCCCGAAATCTAATTTGGCATCCTCCAGAACACTTTCGTCCACCACGTATGCTATCCCCACAGGCATATTGCTCATCCCCCTGCTAATTCTCGTACCCTCCCAGCGTGCCGCTAGAACCAAGTGCCTTACTGAGATTCCCACTCCATTACGGAGCCAGCGAATCGGCTCGGGAAGGGCAGCAAGCCAGTAGTCCGGGCGATCCGGGCCGGGGATTTCCCTCAGCAACACCGCCTCGAACGGAGTCTGTTCGTAAAGCTCATCGGGAGCATAATCAACAGATGTTATTCTAACTCTCATAATCACACAGACGCCTGACGCCCGACATCACCAGCCGCGACGAACCACGGAATTGAGGCCAGTCTTGCGGATGAAAGCTGCGCTACTCGCGGTCGGGTGCATGCCGTTGCTAGGTGGCGCCGCCGGACTGAGCGAGCGCCTGATGAGCGAAATACTCGCCATACCCGCCCCTCCCGGAGAATACCTCTGGCGTTGGCACGTTATCACCCAGACGTGCCTTAAACCTTTCCGCAAGCGCCTCCCAGTGCGGCTCATCGCCGAGACACCACGGCGCGACCTCTGCCATGACAGCCACCACGAACAAGAACTCCGCATCCCTCGAATCTTCGCCGCCCAGGAACTCGAAAAGCTCGTCAACCAAGCCCTCCGGCGCGACATCATTCTCAAGTCCAGTCAGATGAGGCGGCTCCATGCACGAATACCAGGAGAGGAACAGAAGGCGTAGCGCCGCCTCGCGCGACCTGTCGCCGCCTAACCATTGTGCTAATAGAGTGTCCCACTCCGCTTTCACGTAAGCCACCTAACGCCCGGCATCACCGGCGCGCACAGAACATGAAGGATAAGAGGATTGCCGATTGCGCGTCCGCTGCATGCCGTTGCTGGATGCGGCTCAAAGACGAAGAGCCAAGGAACTACAAAGTCAGAAAATCAACTACGTACGCGCAGCCTGCCAGAGCGAAGCCGACGCGCGTCGCCCACTTCCGGAACAGTCGGTAGCGCCCCTCGTTGCCGCGGCGGTCGTAGTGGTCGAAGATGATCGACAGGAACGCCAGAAACCCCGAGGCCATCGCGGGGATCATGAGCCACAGGGCGACGCCCGACATGGCGGACACGCCGGAGCTACGGCGGCTGGGGAGTGGCAACTCGCCGAAGTAAATGCTGAACGAGCAGAGCGCGGCGAGGATAGCGGCGGCCAAGCCGTACCCGATGCGATCCTTGAGTGGCACTGAATTCGGCACGTCGGCGATCCGAGCTATTGGGTTTGCGGCCTAACGCCTCTAATCACCCGCCGCGCACAACTGAACAAGCCTTCAAGCTGACGGATGAGAGCCGCGCTGATTCGGGTCGGGTGCATGCCGTTGTTAGGCGGCGTACATTATTTTAACTTACCTCTAAAGACTACCGCGTCCACAAAATCATGCGTGGGATAAGAATCTTCAATCCTTGCCCTTCACTGTACTGTAAACACGGCGAAAGAGGCCCACCAACACAAACGCAAATCCCACGCCGCAGGCATTACCCACAATGTCAGGCACCATTACGCCTATGCGTAGGTATTCTAAGACGCGGACTCCCATGACAAGCAGAACAACTGCAGCGAAACAGGCACCAAGTGCTGCCAGAACCGCAAAACCTTCGCGGCTATCTTCGCGGCTACCTTTCTTTGGTGGAACAATTCCTTTGAGTGAAGCTTGGCAATTCGGACATACTTGCAGCCCATGTTTTTCGTCTAACAAATCACCACATTGCGGACAGCGGTATTCTTTAACCATCTTTTCTCTCTTTCGTCAGGTAGATAGATAGGAAGTGAGATACACGGCCGCCTCAACAATCCAATGCTTTTCGCATCTATTCAACCCAGCCGCCTAACGCATATTCTGCCGCGCCCTGCGGCGTAACTCCGTAATAGAGAGTGAAAAGCCGAACCGTTCGGTATAACCCCGTAAGGGGGCGGCAAAAGCCGTACCCTGCGGCCTGACGCGCGCCATTATCCGGCCGCGTTTCCATTACCACAAGACGTAAAGTGAGCAGCCCCGACGAAGGGGCGCGTCCTGCGCGCGGGTAATGAAATCGGCACGGGCCGCGCACCCGCGGGATGGGCGCCCACCGAGACCCCCGCATGTTTTTCGAGTCGGATGAAGTCGGGCGAAAGAGGGCGGAGCGGCCTCGGCTTGAGCCGCGCCCTCACGTAAAACCCCCTCCCGCGAGGCTAAGTCAGCCACCGCTTATTCTTCATCGTCATACCTTAAGAAGTTGACGGCGTTCTGGTCGAGGTTCTCCCGTCCGTGGTCGTACCTCATGACGGTCTTCGGGTCCCTGTGCTTCGACATCATCTGCACCTGCCGGTAGGTGAGTCCGGAATCAAGCGCCCGCGTGATGGCCGTCCTGCGCAGGTCGTGCGGCGAGACCGAGCCGCAGCTCAAGCTATTACATAATTGCCGTTCTCTGACTCTGGATGGGTTCAAGTACGGCTCCTTCGTTTACCCATACATAGAAGGCTGTGTTTATGTGGCCCATGCGCCAGAAAGGGTGTTATGGGTCACGGCAAATGCACGGTCAGCCGTTTCCCATCCCGAGAGATTATTTCCATCGAAATCCCCGCGGATGGTGGTACCCCTTTTGGGTCTGCCTGAACACAATCGCTTTGTTTGGATTGTGAGGGAGCGGCGACCGGGTGCCTCTTGTCAGTATGACCACGGGTTATAACCGGGGTCGACGCGAGCTTGGTATTGGCTAAAGAAGGCGTGGCGGTTGATCTCGGGGATGAGGGGGGCTGCCTTTTCCGGTTCAAGGTTCAGCTCGTAGGCCGCGTCGGCGAATTCGCTCGCGGGGAATAGCACGTCCGCCGGCTCCGCGGCTGCCCACGCGGCGAAGGCCGCCTGTGCCGTCTCCGGCTTCCCCTCAAGGAGCGCGCGTGCGGCGAAGCGCGATAAATGGCGGCCGTGCGAAAACCACGGGTGCAGGACGTGGTCCCCCTCGAAGCCGGCGCGCTCAAGCCCGGCGAGGTATTCGGGGCAGCGCTCGCGCAGCTCGCGCACGAGGGCGGCCTGCTTCGCCGCGCCCGCATGGCTGGTGATCGGCAGTCGTAAGAGTTCGAGGTTTTCGCTGAGCGTCTGCCGCTTGGCCTTCAGCGAGCCCGCGTCGAAACGCTCCGGCGTGCGCCGGTACCACGTCCGCATCGCGGAGTTCCCGAGAGACTCTTCCGAGAGGTTGCCGTCGGCCCCCGCGAAGCGCATCAACTGTTCGATCAGCGCGATGCCGCGCGCGTTCGCGCGACGCAGCGCTTCGATCTCGCGCGTCGTCTTGTAAGTCAGTACGAGCCCCGGAGCGTTCCGCACGTCATTGGCCCCTGCGGCGAAGACTCCCTCGCGCTCCATCCTCGACAGCAGGAGCATCAGCTCCGCGGGGTCGAAGATTTTGCTGACGCCTGAGCCGAAGTCGTGCTCGTCCTCGGGGTCGTCTTCGAGCAGGGTGAAGACGAGCCGGTAAGTGTCGGGCGCGGCGGCCGGGTCGGCGCCACTAATCCGGCCCACGCACACTTCGCCGACCCCGGCCGGCGTGCGCGAGACCAGCTCGACTTTCAACCATTCGAGGAAGAGCGTGACCTCGTGGCGGTTGCGCGCCGGCAGGGGGTTGCCGGGCCACTCTCTGATACGTTCTTCGGGCGCGCTGGCGTCGGCGGGCGTCATGTATGTCTGCGACTTGGTGGCCGGGGCGTGTAGGCGGACGGCTTCGATGAGCGTCACGAGATCGCTCGCCCAGAGGCGCACTCTTCGGTCGGGAGTTGTCGCACTCGTCCTGTTCGGCCAGCCGACGGTCTGCGCCTCCCGGATTGAGTCCTCGGCTTGCAGGAACAGTTCCCGCCCGGCTTGGGACAGGATGGCGTAAGTCATCAGGCCGCGCGTGTTGCTCGTCGGGCCGCCGCCGCCGCGGGTGATGACCTCGAACCAGCCGTAGGTCAGCTCGTGCGGCTCGCCGAGGTCGAAAAGCATTGTGGTGTCGTCGGCCACCGGGACGGCCAGCAGCCCGCCGTCGAGGCGCGCCCCCGGCCGGCGCAGGTCGAACGAGCGCGCGCAGCGCCTCTGCCACGGGAGGCTCAGGAAGAAGAGGCCGAACAGGAGGGCAGCGAAGACGATGACGACCCACGCCCCGTCGATGGCGGGGGTCAACAGGAGTAACAAGCCCGTGAGCGCGGCCGCAGTCAGCAGAGACAGGGCGACCGCCCCTGCGCCGACCCAGAAGCTCACCCAGCGCGAGCGCCGGATCGGCACGCCTAGCGGGCCTTCGGTGCCGCCCGCCTGAGTGTGTTCGCCACCCCGCGGCGGCTCGGGCCGATTCACGGCGCGGGCTCCGGCGCTTCGATTGTAGAGTTTGGGGAGAGCGCACCCTCGACGAACCGTCTTGAGCCGTCGAGGTATCGGGCTTGCGCCTCGCGGTATTCGCCGCGCCCCGGCGGGACGACACGCCCGCGATTGTCGAGCCATCTGATTAACCGGCCGTCGGCAAAGTAGAAGCGTTCCTCCTCCGTCTTCGACACCTTGCCGGACATCGGAGCGTCATACGTCTCACGCCGGGAGAAGACGAAGATCAACTCCCCGCCCCGGTAGTAAAACTCCTCCAACGAGCGGCCCGTCTCACCCAGATGATTCGCCGACACCTTCACCACTGACGCCCCGTCGAAATAAGCGACCAGCTCGCCGCCCTCGGTCGAGAAGCCCGATAACTCTTTTTTCACCACCCTGTACTTCGCCAAGTTCTTATTGACGGCCGCGTACCGCTCGCGTATGGAGAAGATCGACTCTTTCTCCTGAGGATTATTTGCCGACGCCTGACCCTCGACACCCGCCGGCCCGGACAAAGCGAAAAGCGACACGACAAATACAATGAATGCTTTTTTCATCAGCCCTCTTTTGACCTCATAATTAAAAGCGTTTTCATCCCCGATTCAGCCCGGTAGTCGCACCATCACAGCCAAGCCTCTACTCACCGGCCCTTGCGGAAAACCCCGTTGAGCCGCACGTTCATGCCTCCGCACTCGGAGTTGTCTTTGGCTACGAGGTAGTCGCCCACTAATTTGAGTGACACCCGACATTCTTCTTCGACGAGGACGAGTTCGTCACCTTCAGGTCGCGCCGCGGCTTCGACGCCGCCCACGTGGACGTTACCGCCGACGCCTTCCCAGACGGCGTCGCCTTTGACTTTGAGCAGACCGGCCTTGCCGTCGCGCCGGATGTCCAACGACTTTCCGGCGTACTTCCATAAGCCTACCCAGTTCGCTAAGGCGGGGCGGGCGGGCGGCTCGGACAACACAAGTTTATCGGCCGGGAGCCACCCTACCGTCTCGCCGCCCCTGCGCGGCTGATACCAGCCGCAGACCCATCGGCCGTACGTCCTTGAGACCAGCACTCGGTCTCCGGTGACGAGGTAGCGCTTCGTCTCGCACTTCGCCTCGGAGCGCGGGCAGTCGTCGTCGTCGTTAAAGAAGTGGACACGGGCCGTCCGGTTGCCGCCGACCTTCGCCAGCCTGAAGCCCGCTTCGTCGGACGGGAAGAGCCCGTTGCGGCACCAGTTGGCCGGATAGTCATCAGTTCCCTGCGCCGCGGCCGGTGCCGAAACACACAGCAGCAGCCACAGCGCCAAAAGAATCTCCGTCTTCGACAGCGGCATGCTCATCTCGATTCAGCGTCTAATTTGTAACTTTGAAGTTCACCGAATACTTGCCCGGGGATGGCGCGGGACTTATGACGAAGAGATAATCCCCGCTCTGCGTCAAACGGTCAGGACTGAAACCGTCAATCGAAGGCTCCTCGCCTTCCCTTTTGTCCGGGTAATAAAATGAGATGGTGCAGCCGGGGGCTTCGACTTCTACCCGCTGGCCCGCCTTCATGTTCAGCAGAAAGGTTTTTCTTTCGTCCTTCGTCCTGAACGCCAGCGGGAAGCGCGCCGAATTCGCGCCCCTCGCGAACCGAACCCTTTCCGCCCCCTTCGCCAGCGCCGCGTAGCTTTCGCCGCAAGGCTTAAAATCGGCGAAGCTCACTTCGTACTTGTTCGTGTCGTAGTTTTTGCCGGAGAACTTGATTCGCAGCGACTCCGTGCCGCCGGACTTTACCAGCGTCCAGACCAAGCTCTCCATCTCGGACGGCGAGACGTCGGGCAGCTTGCCCTCGGCAAACTCGACGGTCAAAGTGTCGCCTCTGAGCGTCCCACTAAACTCGTACGTCGCATCAGGGGACGTGTCGCCGTCGCCCCTCACCACGAACGTTCCCGCCGCCTTGCCCCCTTCAACCCTGAAGTTGACGACGCGCTCCCCCTGCAGCCAGTCGGCGCGGAAACACTTCGAGACGCCTTGCGCGTTCGCCGACGAACCCGCGCCCGGGAGGGTGCAAAGAAGTATGATTACAAAACTCGCCGCCAAGATTTTCACGGGTGTCTCCTTGAGATTTTTGCTTTCGTGTAGTCAACCTAAACTCGCGCACGGGGCCTTACGGCCGATGCACAGAATCCGCGCATGACCTGACGGGCGAGTGAGTTTTAATGTTCAGGCAGGGTGCGGCGGCCTGACGCCCACACGGTCGCCCGACGCTGCGGGCGTTGGATTTCTTCGTACTTCTTATCTTTAGATTGGGTCTGGGCAACGTGTTAATCTGACTTCATAACAGACATGGGGAATAAAGGGGAGGTCGCGAGGGGCGTGTTCAAGAGCATTGTCAAAATCATGGCAGCCACCACGCTCTTCGCGGGCATTCACAGCCTGCTGGCTAGTCGGGCGGCTAAAAGGGTTGCAACTGAAATGTTGAGTGAGCGGCGGCGTAACGCGTTGTACCGCCCGTTCTACAACGCCCAAGCTGTTATCACTTTCGGGGCACTAGTCCTATACGGCGGCAAGTTGCCCGACCGCGAGCTGTACAGGGTGAGTGAACCGTTAGGCGGGTTGATGCGATTCGGACAAGTGGTTTCTCTGCTTTACCTGATACATGGCGCGCGGCAAATCGGGTTTCTTAGATTCGCCGGTGTGCCAAATCTGTTGGCGTTCCTCAGGGGCCAAACGTCCGTGCCGCGAGAGCCCGAAGGACAGGGGCCTATCATCGACGTAAACGGAGAGATGAAGGCCACGGGCCCATTTCGCGCCAGCAGACATCCCTTAAATTTCGGTATGATCCCGGCACTCTGGTTGATGCCCCGCATGACCGTCAATCTTGCGGCCTTCAATTTTGTGGTGACCGTTTACTTGATCGTCGGTTCGGCGCATGAAGAGGAGCGATTGAGAGCAACCTACGGGCAAGCTTATATTGATTACCAGAGGAGTGGAATCAATTTCTTTGTGCCTCGCCGTCTCATCCGGTTATCCCGAAATCTAACAACTCATTCGACCGGACTCGCGATCAGGCAAGCCTGCCATCCTTTTAGTTGATTGCTCGCCGGCTAATCCCGGCGTTGGATGTTTTCTCCTACCCTCAGCCGGAAACTGCTTACTGCGGCAGCCCGACGCGGCGCGTGAGGTCTTGGAAGCGCGCCTCGGAGCGCAGGTCGTCGTAGTGCGGGTCAACTTTAAGGAATTGCATCTGGAGATCGTGCGCTTGGTAGGCGCGTTCGAGCGACTCAAGGGCGGCCTCCTTGTCGCCCAGCCCGACGTGGAGGATGGCTAACTCGGCGGGCGAGACGTGCCCTTTCGTCGCCTTCAACTTGTCGAGGACGGCGAGCGCCTCGCCGCGCTTGCCCGACCGGGCGTAGGCGTAGCCCAGAAAACAGAGCGTGCCCGAGGTCTCGCCGTTAATGCTGATGTTCTTCTGGTACCCGGCGATGGCTTCCGCGTACTGCCCCTTCGCCGCATGCATCATGCCGAGATAGACGTGCGCGAAGGCGTCGTCCGGCTGCATCTTGACGACGTTCTGGTTAACTTGAATCGCCTCGTCATACCGGCGCGCCCGGTATAAAATCGCCCCCTCGGCCGCTTTAATGGTGATCCTGAGAGGGTCAAGCTCCTGCGCCCGTCTGATCTCCGCCACCGACTCCTGCGTCCGCCCCATGATTGATAAAAAGTTCGCGTAGTTGCCGTGTGCCGCCGCCAGATTCGGGTTCAACTCGATGGCCCGCTTGAATCCGTTCTCCGCGCCCGACCAGTCCCACTCATTCCGTTTGATTATCGCCAGCGCGTGGTGCGCCTCGGCGAGCGAGTCGTCGAGTTCCAGCGCCATCTGCGCCGCCGCCCGCGCCTTCGCCAGCATCTCCGCGGGAGCCTCCCCGATTGACGCGAGGTTGAGATACGAGAAAGGCATGGCGGTGTAGGCGAGCGCGAACTTCGGGTCGAGCGCCACCGCCTGAGAGAAGTAGTCGAGCGCCTTCTTGAAATTCTCGACGTTGCTCCCCTTCCGCTGGTGGAACAGCCCGTTCAGGTAGAGCTGGTAGGCCTCCGGGTTCTGCGTCGCCCGCTTCGCCAGTTGCTGCTCCTGCGCGCCCGTCAGCCGCAGCCGCAGCTTCTCCGAGATCGCGCGCGCGATCTCCGCCTGCACCGCCTGCAAATCCGTCGCCCGCCGGCTGTACTGCTCGCCCCACATCTGCGTCTTATCCCGCACGTTCATCAGCTCGACGCTCACCAGCAGCTCGTCGCCGCGCTGGACGACTCGGCCCGTCACAATCGCCCCGACGCCCAGAGACTTCGCCACCTCCTCCGGGTCAATCTCCTTGCCCTTGTACCTGAAGGTCGAACTGCGCGCGATGACTTTCAGCTGCGGGAGCTGAGACAGGCTGTTAATCAAACTCTCGCTGATGCCGTCGGAGAGGTATTCCGTGTTCGGGTCTTTGCCGACGTTGGCGAGCGGCATGACCGCCACGGAGTTGATTGACGCCCTGCCGGCCCGCACGGAGTAGAAGTAAGCGAGGCCGGCGATTGCCGCCACGAGCGCCGCCAGCACCAGCGCCGCGCCGAGTTTGTGCCGCCTGATCCCCGTGATGACGTATTCCGCGCTGGAGGTCGCGTGAACGTCGTCGCCTGCCGCCCGGCCGGTCGGCTGTGCCGCGACCTCCGATGTTCCGTCCGTCTCGACACCGCCCGCTCTTGTTGTCGCCGCGCCTCGTGTTTGACTGCTCTGCTCGGGCGTTCCCGTCCGATCACGTTCCGCCTCGAACTCCAGCCGCTGCTTGAGGCTCTTCAAATCCAAGCCCAAGTCTTTGACTACCTGATAACGCTCTTCCTTATCTTTCCTGAGCGCCTTCGTCACGATCCGGTCTAGCTCGGCGGGGATGTGCGTTCCCAAGTGCGTGAGCGGCGGCGGATCTTCTCGCAGGATCGAGACAAGCACCCCGGTCATTGACTCGCCTACAAACGGCAAACGCCCCGCAACCATCTCGTAGAGCACGACGCCCAGACTCCAGATGTCCGTGCGGGGATCGACCTCTTTGCCGTCCGCCTGCTCCGGGGACATGTACGAAACCGTCCCCATCAGGATGCCGGGCGCGGTCTGGTACAAGACTTTGGTCGGCGCTCCCGGATCGGACGCGCCCTCCTGCTCTTGTTTGACGAGTTTCGCCAGCCCGAAATCCAAGACCTTCACGATGCCGTCTTTGCGCACCATGATGTTTTCCGGCTTGATGTCCCGATGCACGATCCGCGCGTCGTGCGCCGCGGAGAGGGCCGACGCGACTTGCACGCCGATCTCCAAGACCTCGTGCAGCTCCAGTCGTTTACCGTTCAGGTGCTGGCGCAAACTCTCGCCGTCGATAAACTCGGTGGCGATGAAGTGGTGCCCCTTCTCCGCGCCGATCTCGTGGATGGTCAGGATGTTCGGATGGTTCAGGCTCGAAGCGGCAAAAGCCTCGCGCTCGAAGCGGTGGAGGCGATCCGGGTCGGCGGTAAATTCCGCGGGCAGGAGTTTGACGGCAACCGGGCGGCGCAGGGTGGTGTCTAGGGCAAGATAGACTTCGCCCATCCCCCCCTCGCCTATCAGAGAGCGAATCTCATAACGACCCAGCTGTGTGTTGGCGGGAAGAGACATAGCTGCGAGCTAGCTGCGACCTAACCGCACTTTATCATGATTCTGGCGCGGGATTAGGGATCGGCCCCCGCGAGAAGCACGCCGCGGGGCGTGTAAGATTCAACAGGTTAGGGGCGGCCGGGACGGCCGCCCCTTCCGGTTTGTGTGCCCCCGCATTGCTAGGGTAGAAACGGGGCTGGCTTTTATCAATCAGGGGGCGGGATTTCAGTTGATCATTTTCTACCACCGCTACCTCACCTCCCATAACTTCACCGTGCTGTCGCTCGCGCCCGCGAGCGTCTTGCCGTCAGGCGAAAAGGTCACCCGGTAAGTATTTCCCATGCCTTCGGCGGTGAGCGTCTGTTTCAACTGCCCCGTCTGCGCGTCCCACAATTTAATCTCGTGATAGCTGCCGCCCGCCACCGTCCGCCCGTCGGGTGAGAAGGCCACGGAATATACGGCGTTACCGCCGGCTCCCGTCAGTGTCCGCTTTAAGGCTCCGTCCTTCATATCCCACAGCCGGGCGGTATTGTCGTAGCTGCCGCTGACTAACGTTTGACCGTCGGGGGAGAAGTCGAGCGCCCGCACCCCTTTGTCGTGGCCGCTGAGCGTCAGCTTCAGCGCCCCGCTCTCGGCGTCCCAGACCTTGACCGAATTCTCGCCGGTGCCGCCCGTCGCGATCAGCTTACCGTCGGCGGAGAGGGCGAACGACGGGTTGATTGCGCCCATGGCATTTTCGCGCCGCAGCGCCCACGTTCCGGTGTCCCACAGCTTGACCGCGCGGTAGCCACCGCCGAACAAAGTTTTACCGTCCGCCGAGAAGGCGACGAACGAGATCGCGCCGGAGGGGTGCGTGAGCTTTTGTTTGATCTCCCCCCTCCCCGCCCGCGTGTCCACGACGATCACGGAATGGTTACGCTGGGCGGAGTTATAATTCAGCGCGGCGGCTAACAAACTTCCGTCCGGGGAGAAAGCGACCGAAGTTACTTCACCGCCGAGGTCGGCCAGCGTCTGCTTCAACTGCCCGTTCTGCGCGTCCCACAACTTAACCGTTTGATCTTCCCCGCCGGTTGCCAATGTCTTTCCGTCCGGCGAGAAGGCGACCGCCCTCAAATCTTTGCTGTGCCCCCTCAGCACGTGCTTCAACCCTGCCGACTCCGGCGCGCTTTTCTGTCCGGGGCGTGGCACAGCGGCCGCCGGGCTTGAAGCGACACGGGGGTTAGTAGGGCGGTTGGCGTTTGACGGCGTCGCCTTACTGCCGGCCAAGTAAACTACCAGTACGATTCCGGCGACTAGCGCGCCGCCGAGCAACACGGCGAGGCCGCCGATCCCCAACAACCACCCCTTCGACTTTTGCGCGGATCGCACGGGCGGGGCGGGAGCAGCCGTGTTCGGGGCGAGACGCGCCGGGTCGTTGATGGACACCTGCGGCGCGGCTAAAGTGACGGTCGGCTGTGTCGCCCCGCCCGAAGCGGCGACGGCACGCCCCGTCGCACCCGCGTTCGAGGACGTGCCCGGAGGTTGAGTTATCGCGTGGGGCGAAGGATGTGTGGCGACTTCAGCCGCCGGCGGCGTCGCCGGGTGCGCCGCGGGCGCGCTCAATGCCGCCTGAAGTTCGCGCGCCAGCGTCGTGGCGTCCGGCTGCCGTGAGTCCACATCTTTAGCCAGCGCGCGGCGGCAGACATCCTCAAGGGCGCGCGGGACGCCCGCGCCGGGCGGCAGGGGCGGGGGCGCTTCAGTCAAATGCTTTGTGACCACGCCCGTGATGTTGGCGGCGGTGAACGGCGGCCCGCCCGCGAGCATCTCGTAGAGCACCGCGCCGAGGCTGTAAACGTCCGAGCGCGCGTCCAACTCGTCGCCGCGACACTGTTCGGGCGACATGTAGTAGGGCGTGCCCATCAGCGTGCCCGCCTGCGTCAGCGTGGGCATCGCGGCGAGGTCGCGGAGCTTGGCGATGCCGAAGTCAACCACCTTGGCGGACTCGCGCTCGCCCTCGCCCTCGGGCGGCAGCACGATGATGTTATCGGGCTTGAGATCGCGGTGCACGATCTGTCGCCGGTGCGCCGCGCCGACCCCGGCGCAGACGTCCCGCATCAACGCGACGGCGCGCCGGGGGGCGAGACTGCCCTCCTCACGCAGCAGAGCGCGGAGCGACTTCCCTTCCGCCAACTCCATCACGATGTAGGCGGGCGCGGCCGTCCCGCGCGTCTCTCCGAAGTCGTGGATCGTGACCACGTTCGGGTGGCGGAGCATGGCGGCGGCGCGCGCCTCTCGCCGGAAACGCTCGACGGCGTCCGCGTCGGCGACGAAGGACTGGTGCAGTACCTTGACGGCCACCTCGTCCCCGATGTGCACGCGCCGCGCGCGGTAGACGGCCCCCATGCCGCCCTCGCCGAGCCGCGCGACGAGTTCATACTTGGAGTCGAGCACTTGGCCGAGTAGCGGATCGGCGTCGGGCAGGATGTCGGCGAGCGCCGCGGGGTCGAGGAGTTCGGTCGGCGTGTTGAAGGAGATCACCGAGAGGCCGCAGCCGACGCAGAATTTCGCGTCGTCTCTTAACACGTGCTGGCACTGCGGACAGTTCATCGCCCCTCGCGACCTGCTTCAACGTCCCTCGCCGCCTGAAGCCTCATGTTAGCACTTCCGCCCGCGCCGTGAACGCGCAAAAGACATCCCGCCGATGCCCATTATGCTCCCAGCCCGCGTTCGACGCCGCGAGTTGATTGGAATCTGAACACGGTGAGGCGGCAATGCCGGCGCTTTCAAGCGTCTCGACCGACGGCCGGGGGCGACGAGTGCGGGTTCAATAAATCTTGACCGGCTTTCATGTTTGTCATAGAACTACGTTTTACTCGAAACGCCCATGGCTCTGCTCCACATCACCGACGCCGGCGGGCGACAGTGGCAGCACGCGCTCTCGCCCCGATCCGTCTGCACCATCGGGCGCGCGCCCGACAACCAGATCGTCCTCAACGACGGGAGCGTCTCGCGCTACCACGCCCACGTCAAATTCCAGCGCGACGCTTACTTCATCATCGACGGAATCGTCGAAGGCACGACGATCAAGCGCAGCGCCAACAAGGTCTACGTCAACGGGCAGGCGCGCGGCGAGCACGCCCTCGCCGACGGCGATCAGATCACCATCGGCACGAGCGTGCTGCGATTTCAACTCGAAGAAGCGCCCGCGCAGGTGCGCTACGACGAGTCGCGCCTCGGGCGCACCCAGTTCACCGTCTCCGCCAACGAAGTTGTCCGGGCGGCGTTGCGGCAGCCGGGTCCGGCATCGGCGGCGGTCGCCTCCGTCGAAGAGGTGGAGGCGCTGCGCCGCAAGGCTGACATCCTCGCGCTGCTCTACGAGATGAGCAAGACGCTCAACTCCGTGTTCGATCTCGACACCATCTTTCGGCAGGCGACGGATATTGTCTTTCGCGTCACGCCCGCCGACAGGGTTGTGGCGCTGCTCTGCGACGCGCCGGGCGCGAGCGCCGATCCGGACGCGTCGCTGCGCCCCGTCGCCGCGCGGGTGCGGGACGAACGCCACGCGGCGCGCGTCGGCGCGGCCACCATCGGGCGCACCATCACGCGCAAAGTGATGCGCGAGCGCGTGGCGCTCCTGTCGCAGGACGCGGCGGCCGACTCGCAGTTCGCCGGTGTGCATTCGATCATCGCACAGGGCGTGCGCTCGACCATCTGCGCGCCGCTCGTCTCAGAATCCGGCGTGCACGGCGTCATCTACGCCGACCGCCTCGACCCGGCGGCCGTCTTCACTAGGGACGATCTGGAACTCATCAGCGCGATAGCCTCGCAGACGGCCGTCGCCGTCGAGAGCGCGCGCGCCCACGAGCGCCTCGCCCGCGAGGAGGTGGCCCGCGCCAACTACAGCCGCTTCCTGCCCGAGTACGTGGTGCGCCAGATGCTCGAAAGCC
>DATCVD010000649.1:0-2047 GCA_036567125.1 Pyrinomonadaceae bacterium
TGGACGCGCATCACGCGGCCCACGGCCGCGCCCTCCGCGACCGAGACGCCGCGCCACACGATCTCCCGCCTCCCGCCCTGCCTGCGCCGGCTCACGCCAAGACCTCTTCGCCGAAGCCCTGCTCGAAGAGCGCGCACACGGCGGCAAGCGCCTCGCGCTCGTCCGACCCTTCGGCCTCGACCCGCAGTTCCGTCCCGCGCGCCGCCGCGAGCACCAGCACGCTCAGGATCGACTTGGCGTCGGCCGCGCCCCCGCCGTCCGCGCGCACGAGCCTGATCGAACTCCGGAACGCGCCGGCCGTCCGCACGAGCTTCGCCGCCGCCCGCGCGTGCAGGCCGAGGCGGTTCACGACTGTGACGCGGCGGTCGATCATAGTTAGCTGTTAGCTGTTAGCTGTTAGCCGTTAGCAAATCCAAAAACCAGAACGAGAACTAGGGCGGAAAGCTGGTAGTTGTTTTCTTCTGGCTAGTAGCCAACAGCTAACAGCTAACAGCTCTTTTAAGAGCTTTTTTTCGGCGCGGCCAGCAGCTCGCCGGCCAAGTAGATCGCCTCGCGGCCCTGATTGCGGACGAGGCTGGCGACTTCGGAGAGCGACGGGCCGGCCTTGAGTCCCGCCAGCTTGATCACCATCGGCAGGTTGACGCCGGTCACGACCTCGACCTCGCCCTCCGAGAGAAACATCGACGCGATGTTGGTCGGCGTGCCGCCGAACATGTCGGTCAAGAGCAGCACGCCCCCGCCGCGCGAGACGCGCGCGATGGCGCGCTCGACCTCGTCGCGGGCGGCGTCCACGTCGTCCTGCCAGCCGATGGAGATGGCCGTCACGTGCGCGACGGGGCCGATGATCATCTCGGCCGCCGCGACCAGCTCGTTCGCGAACTGCCCGTGCGTGACGACGACGCCCGCCACCTGCCCCGGCGCTTCCCTGCTCGCGGCCTCGTCCATCTCCCGTGCCTCCGTCTTCCGATAGCTGTTAGCGGTTAGCGATCAGCCGTTAGCAAAACCAAAAGCCGCGACCTGTTACCGAAGCCGACAGCCATCGTTCTTCAGGCTAACGGCTAACAGCTAATCGCTAACAGCTACCGGCCCGCCCGCGCCGTCACTTGCCGGGCCGCGCGGCCTTCGTCTTCCGCACGTCGCGGTGGACGACCGAGACTTCGTAGTCCTGCCGGCGCAGGTGGCGCGCGACCGCGTTCGCCATCATCACGGAGCGGTGGCGGCCGCCGGTGCAGCCCACCCCGACCGTCACGTACGACTTGCCCTCGCGGCGGTAGAGCGGCAGCAGGTAGTCGAGCAGCTCGTTGAAGCGGCGCAGCGTCTCGGCCGTCTCCGGCTTCGCCTTGAGGTACTGCACGATCCGCCGGTCGTTGCCCGACAGGCGGCGCAGCTCCGGCTCGAAGTGCGGGTTCGGCAGGTGGCGCACGTCGAACAAAAGATCGACGTCGCGCGGGCCGCCGTACTTGTGGCCGAAGCTGAGAACCTGCACGCGCATCGTCGCGCCCGAGGCGTCGGGGCTGAAGCGCTCGACGAGGTAGCGGCGCAAGGAGTGGACGTTGTGCTCGCTCGTGTCGATGATGAGATCGGCGTGGGCGCGGATGTCGGCCATCGCCTCGCGCTCGGCGCGGATGGAGGCGGCGAGTCCGTCGTCCGTCCCGTAGGGGTGCGGCCGGCGCGTCTCGCTGAAGCGGCGCTGGAGGACTGCGTCCGACGCCTCGAAGAAGAGGACGGAGACGCGGAGGTCGCCGCGGCGCAGCCGCTCGATGCGCCCGACGAACTCGTCGAGGAAGTGTCCCTCGCGGATGTTGATGACGAGCGCGGCGCGGCGGATGCGGCGCTTGCCGTCGTCGTCCCCGCCGCCGTCGTCGGGCTGGACGAGGCGCGCGAAGGTCGGGAGCAGCGTGAGGGGCAGGTTGTCCACGCAGAAGTAGCCGAGGTCTTCGAATGCGTCCGTCGCCGAGGACATCCCCGAACCGCTGAGGCCCGTGATGACGACCACGTCGGGCGCGACCGCCGCCTCCGCGGCCGCGGCCTGCCGCCCGGCTTCGCC
>DATCVD010000650.1:0-8750 GCA_036567125.1 Pyrinomonadaceae bacterium
CGCGCGGCGGCGGCAAGGCGTGCGCGGCGCGCGCGGCGGGGCACGTTTGACAAAGCAAACATGATCGCATACAAGCGACAGTGTCATCAGCCATCCCGCCGGGACGAACCCTTTACATGACGAACGACTTCATCGCCGCCATCGACATCGGCGGGACTAAGATTGCGCTCGGCCTGTCCGACCCACAGGGTCGCCCGCTCGGCTTCCGGCGCTTCCCCACGCACGTCGGGCGCGGGCCGCACAAGATCATATCGCAGGCGCTCGACGAGTTGGAGCAGATGGCGCGCGAGGAGGGGGCGCGCGTCGTCGCCGTCGGGGTCGGGTGCGGCGGGCCGCTCGACCGCGCCCGCGGGCTGATCCTCTCGCCCGCGAACCTGCCGGGCTGGGACGAGTTCCCCATCGTCAGCCTCGTCCGCGAGCGGCTCGGCGTGCCCGTCGGACTCGACAACGACGCCAACGCCGCCGCGCTCGCCGAGCACGAGTACGGCGCGGGCCGCGGCGCGGAGAACATGGTTTACCTCACGATCTCGACGGGGATCGGCGGCGGCCTGATCCTCGGCGGACGCCTGCTTCACGGCATCGGCGACGCGGCGGGCGAGGTCGGGCACATGATTGTCGTGCCCGGAGGCGCGGCCTGCGGCTGCGGGTCGCGCGGCTGCCTCGAAACGATCTGCTCCGGCACGTCCATCGCGCGGCGCGCGAGGGAGCGTCTGGCGGACGGCACGCGACAGTCCGTCCTGCTCGAAGGCGGCGCGGACGCGATCACGGCGCTCGCGGTGGCGGGGGCGGCCCGCGCGGGCGACGCCGTGGCGACGGAGGTGTGGGACGAGACGGTCGAGTATCTCGCGCTCGGCGTCGGCAACGTCATCGCCGCCTTCGCACCCGAAGCGGTCATCCTCGGCGGCGGGGTTTCGACCGCGGGCGATCAGCTCTTAGTCCCCCTGCGCCGCCGGATTCAGGAGTCTGTTAAGATAGCGCCCGTCGAGCGTGTGCGGATCGAGCAGGCGGCCCTCGGCGGCGACAGCGGAATCTACGGCGCGCTCATACTCGGGCGGCAGGCGCTCGCCGCGCACCATTCGCCGTAGCGGCGCGACGCCCTCGGGCGCGTGAGGCCGGCGCGGCCGTGAGGCGGCCACGCGCACGCCTGCAAGTTTGATCCCCCTACCTGCTTTTGAGGAACAACTCGCGCATGAAGCAGATCACAAGGGCGTGTCGCGCCCCGCTCAGCGTCGCCGTTCTCGCGCTGCTGCTTTCGGCCCAGACCGTTCTGCCCGCCTCTAAAACTTCGTCGCAGCCGCGCTCCGGCGCGCGCCGCGCCGCCGCCGCGAGGCCGGCCCCGCGCTGGTGGCAGCGCGCGGTCTTTTACGAAATCTACCCGCGCAGCTTTCAGGACTCGAACGGCGACGGCGTCGGCGACCTGAACGGCATCACCCGCCGGCTCGACTACCTGCGCTCGCTCGGCGTGGACGCCGTCTGGATCACGCCCTTCTACCCGTCGCCGCAGGTGGACTTCGGCTACGACGTGAGCGACTACGAGGCGGTCGATCCGCAGTTCGGCACGCTCGCCGACTTCGACCGGCTCGTCCGCGAGGCGCACAAGCGGCGGATTAAAGTCGTCATCGACTTCGTCCTCAACCACACGTCCGACCAGCACCCGTTCTTCGTCGAGTCGCGCTCGTCGAAGACGAACCCCAAGCGCGACTGGTACGTCTGGCACGATCCGAAGGCCGACGGCTCGCGCCCGAACAACTGGTCGTCCTCCTTCGGCCCCGTCGCGTGGACGATGGACGAAGGGACGGGCCAGTACTACTACCACTATTTTTACCCGCAGCAGCCGGAGCTGAACTGGCGGAACCCCGAAGTCGAGCGCCGCATGCTCGAAACCATCCGCTTCTGGCTCAAGCGCGGGGCCGACGGCTTCCGGCTCGACGCCGTCAATTACCTCTACGAAGACCCGCAACTGAGAGACAACCCCGTGCTCGCGGAGCTGCGCTTCGGCAGCACGACCGAGCGCGAGCAGGAGAAGAAGTACAACCGCGACCTGCCCGAAGTGCAGGACGCGATGGTGCGGCTGCGCGCTTTCAACGACCGCGTCAACCCGGAGAGCGTGCTCGTCGGCGAGGCCTACGTGCCGAAGTGGGAAGAGCTGATGCGCTACTACGGCCCGTCGGACAACGGCGTGCACCTGCCCTTCAACTTCTTCCTCGTGATGGAGCCGGCCCGCTCGCAGTTGAAAGCCTCGGTCTTCCGCGACGTGATCGCCGCGAGTGAGCGGGCGCTTCAGGGGCGCTGGACGACCTACGTGCTCTCGAACCACGACATCCCGCGCCACTACGACCGCCTCGGCGACGGGAAGAATAACGACGAGATCGCGAAGCTCACCGCGACGATGCTGCTCACCTTGCGCGGCACGCCGTTCCTCTACTACGGCGAGGAGATCGGCATGGTGACGACCGAGCCGAAGACGGTCGAGGAGGTGCGCGACCCCGTGGGCAAACGCTACTGGCCGCTCCGCAAGGGCCGCGACGGCGAGCGCACGCCGATGCAGTGGGACTCGTCCGCGCACGCCGGCTTCACCGCGCCGTCCGCCACGCCGTGGCTCCCCGTCCCGCCGTCCGCGCGCGAGAAGAACGTCGCCGCGCAGGCGGGCGACCCCGCGTCACTGCTGAGCTTCTACCGGCGGCTGATCGCGCTGCGCCGCCGCTCGCCCGCGCTCCTCGACGGCGACTACGACGCGATAGGCTCCGATCCGCACGTTTATGCGTACCGGCGCGGCGCGCGCGGACAGACGGCAATCGTCGCGCTCAACATGTCCGCCGAGCGGCGCGCGTTCCGGCTCCCGCCGCCCGCGGGAGGCGGCCCGTTCGTCTACTCCGTCGCGCTGAGTAGCCGGCCCGCGCCCGCACACGGCCGCAATGTTTCCGGCGAGTTGAGCCTCGCGCCCTTCGAGGCCGTGATCCTGACGGCGCGCACGCGCTGAGGCGACCGCCCTGCAACTCCCGGCGCGCGCCCGCGCCGAGCGACAGCCCCGATATGAAGCAAACCATTCGCCAACTGATCTTCTCGGCCTGCCTCGCTTCCGTCCTGCTGTCGGGCCTGCCCGTCGCCGCGCGAGCGCAGACGACGACGCGGCGGCCCGACTACCTCGACACGCGCCTGCCCGTCGAGCGGCGCGTCGACGATCTCGTCTCGCGGATGACGCTCGAAGAGAAGATCGCGCAGATGATGAACAAGGCCCCGGCCATCGAGCGGCTGAATGTTCCGGCTTACGACTGGTGGAACGAGGCGCTGCACGGCGTGGCCTACGCGGGCAACGCCACCGTCTTCCCGCAGTCAATCGGGTTGGCCGCGAGTTGGAACACTTCACTCATGCGGCGCGTCGCCACCGCCATCTCGGACGAGGCGCGCGCCAAGCACCACGAGGCGGTGCGGCGCAACAACCGCGGCCGCTTCTACGGCCTCACCTTCTGGTCGCCCAACATCAACATCTTCCGCGACCCGCGCTGGGGGCGCGGCCACGAGACCTACGGCGAAGACCCGCACCTCACCGCCCGGCTCGGCGTCGAGTTCGTGCGCGGCTTGCAGGGCGACGATCCGAAGTACTTGAAGACCATCGCCACGCCCAAGCACTACGCCGTCCACAGCGGCCCCGAACCCGAGCGCCACGTCTTCGACGCCAAAGCGACGGAGCGCGACATGCGCGAGACCTACCTGCCCGCGTTCCGGGCGGCGGTGGTCGAGGCCAAAGCCGGCTCGGTCATGTGCGCCTACAACCGCGTCAACGGCGAGCCGGCCTGCGCGAGCACGAAACTCTTAGACGACATCCTGCGCGGCGAGTGGGAGTTCGGCGGCTACGTCGTCTCGGACTGCGACGCCGTTGCCGACATCTACAAGAAGCACAACTACGCGAAGACGGAAGAAGAAGGCGTCGCGCTCGCCGTCAAGCGGGGCACGGAGTTGACCTGCGGCTACGAGTACCGGGCGCTGCCCGCGGCCGTGAAACAGGGACTCATCTCCGAGGCCGAGATCGACGCGGCCGTCCGCCGCCTCTTCGCGGCGCGCTTCCGGCTCGGCATGTTCGACCCGCCGGAGATGGTCAAATACGCGCGGACGCCCTTCGCGGTGAACGATTCAGTCGCGCACCGCGAACTCGCGCGCGCCGCGGCCCGCGAGTCGCTCGTGCTCTTGAAGAACGACAGCCAGACGTTGCCGCTCCGCAAGGACTTGAAGTCAATCGCCGTCATCGGCCCCAACGCCGACTCGCTCGAAGTCCTGCTGGGCAACTACCACGGCATCCCCTCGAAGTGGACGACGCCCCTCGAAGGCATCCGCCGGAAGGTCTCGCCCGCGACGCGCGTCGCCTACGCGATGGGGACGACGCTCACCGGCGACGCGCTGCTGCCTGTCCCCGCGTCGGCCTTCTCGCAAGAGGACGGCCGGCCGGGCCTCCGCGCCGAGTACTTCGCCAACAAGGACTTGCAGGGCGAGCCGGCCGTCACGCGCACCGACGCGCAGCTCGACTTCGACTGGTTCACGAATCCGCCCGCCGCCGGACTCCCCATCGACAACTTCTCCGCGCGCTGGACGGGCCGCATCACCGCGCCCGCCGCCGGCACGTACCAGTTCGGCGCGCGCGCCGACGACGCCATCCGCGTCTTCATCGACGATCAGCTCTTCGTGGACGGCTGGCGCGACGGGAGCCTCAAGACCGTCACGAAGCCCTTCGAGATGGAGGCGGGCCGAACCTACAAGCTGCGCGTCGAGTTCTACGACCGCTACGCCGACGCCACGGCGAAGCTCGTCTGGGGGCCGCCGCGACTGGCCGAGACGATGTTCGAGGAGGCGGTCAGGGCGGCGAAGGATTCGGACGTGGTCGTCATGGCGCTCGGCCTCGCGCCGTCAATCGAGGGCGAGGAGCGCGACGTGAAGCTCGAAGGCTTCCGCGGCGGCGACCGCACGTCGCTCGATCTGCCGAAGGTGCAGGACGATCTTCTCCGCGCGGTTCACGCGGCGGGCAAGCCCGTCGTGCTCGTGATCTTCAGCGGCGGCGGCGTCGCGGTCAACTGGGCCGACCGTGAAGTGCCGGCCATCATTCAGGCTTGGTACCCGGGCGAGGAGGGCGGCGCAGGCTTAGCCGACGTGCTGTTCGGCGACTACAACCCGGCGGGCCGCCTGCCCGTCACCTTCTACAAGTCCGTCGAGCAGTTGCCGCCCTTCGACGACTACCGGATGGAGGGCAAGACCTATCGCTACTTCCGTGGCGATCCGCTCTACCCCTTCGGCCACGGCCTGAGCTACACGCGCTTCGAGTACCGCGACCTGAGAGTTAAGCAGAGCGTGCGCGCGGGCGAGACCGTCCGAGTCTCGGCCGAGGTGCGAAACTCCGGCGCGCTCGCCGGCGACGAGGTCGTGCAGTTGTACGTGACGGCCGCCGGCGTCTCTGCCCCCGTCCGCGCGCTCAAGGGGTTCGGGCGCGTCTCCTTGCGCGCGGGCGAATCGCGCCGCGTCACCTTCGCGCTCGCGCCGCGCGACCTCGCGCTCGTTAACGAGGCGGGCAAACACGTCCTCGAACCCGGCGAGTTCAGGATCACGGTCGGCGGCAAGCAGCCCGGCTTCAAAGGCAGCGCCGACGCGCGCACGACCGGCGTCGTGTCGGGCAGTTTCGTCGTGACGGGCGGCCGCGTCGAGATTCCTTGAGGCGGCGCGGGGGGCGGTCGGACGCCGACGGCGGGCGGCGGTGAGCGGGCGGGCAGCGTGATGAACAGAAAATCAAGAGCCGCTTTCAGGGCGTCAGTCGTCGCGGCCGTCTTCCTTCTCAACGCGGCGCTCTCGCCGTGGGCCGCCGACGCGCAGCCGAGACGCGCCGCCTCGCGGCGTGCCGCGCGCGCCGACGCCGCGCGGGCCGACGCCGATCTCGCCGCCCTCGTCAACCCGTTCGTCGGCACGGGCAACTCGCCGCTGCCCGACTACCTCGGCGGCAACGCGAGCGGCAACACCTTCCCCGGCGCGACCCTGCCCTTCGGCATGGTGCAGTTCAGCCCCGACACCGACAAAAGTTTCGGCCCCGAAGACCGCGGCAGCTACGCCTACCACCACGACCGGATTCGCGGCTTCAGCCTCACGCACCTCTCCGGGCCGGGCTGCCCCATCTTCGGCGACGTGCCGATCATGCCCGTCGCCGGTTCGGTTAAAGCCTCCCCGGCCACGTCGCCGGGCGACTACGTCGCCAAGTTCTCGCACGAACGCGAAAGCGCCTCGCCCGGCTTCTACGAGGTCGCGCTCGACACGGGCGTCAAGGCGAGTCTGACCGCAACGCTTCGCACCGGCTTCGGCGTCTTCGCCTTCCCCGCCGGATCGCCCGCGACGCTCCTGTTCAACGTCGGGCGCAACGCGACGGGCGTGCAGGAGGGCGAGTGGCGCGTCGAAGGGGATCGGCTCTTGAGCGGGTCGGTTTCGAGCGGCGGCTTCTGCGGCGCGCGCAACCGCTACGTCGTCTACTTCGCCGCCGAGTTCGACCGCCCCTTCAATTCGTTCGGCGTCTGGGAGGGCGGGCGCGTCCTCCCCAACGTTAGCCCGGTCAAGGGCAAACAGGCCGGGGGCTTCGTCACGTTCGACGCGTCTCCGGCGAACGCCGTCCGCATGAAGGTCGGCGTCTCTTACGTGAGCGCCGAGAACGCGCGGCTCAACCTGCGCGCGGAGAACGCGGGCTGGGACTTCGACGCCGTGCGCGCGGCGGCGCGCGGGCGGTGGGACGACGCGCTCGCGCGGCTCGTAGCGCGCGGCGGGACGCTTGAGCAGCGGCGCGTCTTCTACACCGCCCTCTACCACGCGCTGCTCCACCCCACCACCTTCAGCGACGCGAACGGCGAATACGCCGGCTACGACGAGAGGGTGCGCCGCACCACGGCGGGCCGCGTGCAGTACACGAACTTTTCGGGCTGGGACATCTACCGCTCGCAGATACCGCTCGTCGCGCTCCTCTTTCCCGAGGAGGCGGGCGACATGATGCAGTCTTTGGTCAACGCCGCCGAGCAGGGCGGCGGACTCCCCCTGTGGCCCGTCGCCAACGACGAGAGCGGCGCGATGGTCGGCGACCCCGCGACCGCGAGCATCGCGAGCGCCTACGCGCTCGGCGCGCGCAACTTCGACGCCCGCGCGGCACTTCGCGCGATGATCCGCAACGCCACCGACCCCGAAGCCAAATCCCGCTCCTACCCCGCGCGCAGCGCGCTGGCCGACTACATCAGGTACGGCTACATCCCGATGGAGCAAAAAGGTCTGCGCGGCTCCCCCTCGGTCGCGCTCGAATACCAGACCGCCGACTTCGCGCTCGCGCAGTTCGCCCGGTCGCAGGGCGACTTGAAGACGCACCGCGAGATGATGCGCCGCGCGCAGCGGTGGACGCGCCTCCTCGACCCCCAGACCAAGTACATCCGCGGGCGCTGGCGCGACGGCTCGTGGCTGCCGGGCTTCGACTTCAAGGCGATGCTCTACAGGCCGGAGCTGCCGTGGCGCTACGACAGCCACAAGTCCTACGTCGAGGGCAACGCCGCGCAGTACACTTGGATGATCCCGCACAACATGCGCGGCCTGTTCGAGCGCATCGGCGGCAACGACGTTGTTATCAAACGGCTCGACGACTTCTTCAAGGAGTTCAACGCCGGCCCCGACCGCCCCCACTTCTTCATCGGCAACGAGCCGGTCTTCCCCGTCCCGTGGGCCTACAACTACGCCGGCCAGCCGTGGAAGACGCAGGCCGTCACGCGCCGCGTGCTCACGGAACTCTTCGCCGACACGCCGGGCGGACTGCCCGGCAACGACGACCTCGGCGCGACCTCCTCGTGGATCGTCTTCGCGGCGGTCGGCATGTACCCGTCCGTCCCCGGCGTCGGCGGCTTCTCGCTCAACAGCCCCCTCTTCCCCGAAATAGACGTGCGGATGGGGCGGACGGGGCGCGCGCTCAGGATCGTCGGCGACGGCGCGCGCGCCGAAGCGCCCTACGTGCAGGAGTTGTGGCTCGACGGCCGGCCGCACGAGAGCACTTGGCTCTCCTTCGACAAGTTCGAGCGCGGCGCGACGCTCCGCTTCAAACTCGGGGACAAGCCGAACACGAATTGGGCGACGCGGCCCGCGGCCGCCCCGCCGTCCTTCCCCGAAGGGGCTGAGGACGCGCGGACACGCCCCGCACAGTCAACGCGCAGGCCATAGCCCGGCCCCTTAACGCCTGAGCGCGCCCGCCAATGCAATGAGCGCGCCGTCTTACCCTATAAGACGGCGCGCTCATGCCGTAAGAGCGTCGTCTTACGACGTAAGATTGCGCGCTCATGCCGTAAGACGGTCGTCTTACGGCATGAGCGCGTGTGCTCATAGCCTAAGACCGCCGGCTTACGTCATAAGCCGGCGGGTTATCTTATCGGCAAGTCAGCTTATAACGTAAGAGGAGTGTCTTACGGCATGAGCGCGAGAGTTTAGAGCATAAACCGGCGCGACTGTGGCGTTGCGAGGCGTCGCCATCGCGTTGCGACGCCTCGCAATCTTGTTGCGATGGCCGCGCGGCTACTACTTCGCCTCCGAGAGTGCGCGCACGCGCGCCGACCACTCGGCGGCGGTCATCGTCCTCAGTTGCGGCTGCTCGGCGGCGGCGTTGATCAGTTGCCGGAGCGCGGGCAGGATGGGGAAGTCCACTTCCGACGGCGTCCGCGCGACGCGGTCGAGCAGCCCCGCGCGCTCCTCGCGCCAGCCGAGCGGCG
>DATCVD010000651.1:0-5869 GCA_036567125.1 Pyrinomonadaceae bacterium
GTCAGCCGCGCCGGTCGCGGCAGTCCCGCCGCCCCGTCTCCCGCCCCACAGCGCCGCGGACGCGTGCGCGCCAAACTCGTTCCGGCGGCCGCGGAAGTGTGTTATAAGTCCCGGCGTCTCACGCCCGGCCCGACGCGTCCCGCAACTGACCGCCCGCCCTCGGAGGATCAAAATCATGCCGACGAAAGCCGCGAAGAAAGCCGCCTCGAAGAAGAGTTCTAAAAAAGCCGCGCCCGAGAGCCTCGCCGCCGACCCGTCGATCCATTTCGCCGGCTACCCCGCGACGGTCGTCTTCGCCGAGCCGGGCGGGAAGGGGCCGACGGGGAAGGAGTTCAACGGCAAGAAGCCTCTGGAGCAGTTGCTCTGGGGCGACTACGTCAGCGTCGTGGGGCCGGAGCAGGACGGCTGGGTCAAGGTGCGCACGCGCCGGGTGCGCGAGGGCTGGGCGCGCAAGAGCGGGATTCGGAAGGAGCGGCTGCTCGAAGTCATCTTCGTAGACATCGGGCAGGGCGACGGCTGCCTCGTCGTCACCCCCGGCGACGAGCACATGCTCATCGACGCGGGCAAGGGCGACAACTTCGTCCGCTTCCTCCGCTGGCGCTACCCGCAGTTCGCCAAGCCGCGCCGGTTCGAAGCCGTCGTCATCTCGCACCCCGACTCCGACCACTACGCGGGCTTCCGCGAGCTGTTCGGCGAGGGCTGCCCGAACGTCGACATCGGCACCGTCTATCACAACGGCATCGTCGAGCGCGCCGCCGCGAAGGACGCCGACACGCTCGGCCCGCGCGTCAAGGAGGGCGGCGAGACTTACCTCACCGACGTGGTCAGGGATCAGGCGCGGCTGCAAGAACTGCTCTCCGACCCGGCCGCGTCGAAGAAGAAAGCCTACCCCACGATGCTCAAAGAGGCGCTCGCCTGTCGGCGCGTGGGCGACATCCGCATGCTCTGCGAGGAGGACAAGCACATGCCGGGCTACGCGCCCGGCGAGAACCCGTCCGGCGTGGTCGTCGAGGTGCTCGGCCCCGTCGTCGAGCGCGACGCGGAAGGCCGCGCGCGCCTGCGCTGGTTCGGCGAGCGCAGCAAGACGGGGCCGACCAAGAACGGCCACTCGGTCGTGCTGCGCCTGCGCTACGGCAACGTCTCGCTGCTGCTCGGCGGCGACCTGAACATCCCCTCCGAGAAGCTGCTGCTCGGCCACCACACGGGCGGCATGAGCGTCCCGCCCGCGACGGACGAGGACAGGCGGCTGCTCGTCGAGGCGGCCCGCAAGGTCTTCGGGGTGGACGTGGCGAAGTCGTGCCACCACGGGAGCGCGGACTTCTCGGAGCTGTTCCTCGACGCCGTCAACCCCATCGCCACCGTCATCTCCAGCGGCGACGAGGAGCCGCACGCGCACCCGCGCGCCGACACGCTCGGCACCATCGGCAAGTTCAGCCGCGGCGCGCGCCCGCTCATCTTCGGCACGGAGCTGTCGCGCTCGGCCAGCGAGGCCATCAAGAACCCGAACAAGGTGCGGCGGCAGTTCCTCAACGCGCGGCAGAAGATCGACGACGCCCGGACGCCTGCGGACAGGGAGAAGGCGCTGAAGGCTTTCGAGAAGCTGGTCGGCACCATCAACCGCAGCATCGGCACCTACGGCGCGGTCAACGTCCGCACCGACGGCGAGCGCGTCGTCATCGCCTACAAGATCGAGCTCGCGACGGACAAGGACAGGATGTGGGACATCTACAAACTCGAACCCGAGTCCGGCGTCCTGCGCTTCAAGTCCAAGCACGAGGAAGACGACTGAGGCGGCGGCCCGCCGGCTCAGTCGTAAAGCAAGAGTTCCCCCCGCCGGGCCTTTTCCCCTTGCTGAATGAATACTCATTCAGTATCATTGGGGCCTCCGTTTCGAGCGGAATCTTCCCCGAAAGAGGTCTAGTCCCCCGATGCTTCGGATCGAAAAGGCGGCGGTGCTCGGCGCGGGCACGATGGGCGCGCAGATCGCCGCCCACCTCGCCAACGCCGGACTCCCCACGCTGCTGCTCGACGTCGCCCCGCGCGAGCTGACGCCCGACGAAGAGGCCAAAGGCTTAAAGCCCGACTCGCGCGAGGTGCGCGACCGCGTCGCGCGCGCCGGGCTCGAAGCCGCGAAGAAGGCCAAGCCCGCCGCGTTCTTCTCGGCCGCGCGCGCCCGCCTCGTCTCGGTCGGCAACTTCGAGGACGATCTCCCGAAGTTGAAAGACTGTGACCTCATCGTCGAGGCCGTCGTCGAAAATCTCGACATCAAACGAAAACTGTTCGAGCAGGTCGAGCGACACCGGCGGCCCGGCTCGGTCGTGGCGACGAACACGAGCGGCATCCCCGTCCGCTCCATCGCCGAAGGCTTCTCGGAAGATTTTCGGGCGCACTTCCTCGGCACGCACTTCTTCAACCCGCCGCGCTACCTGCACCTCTGCGAGCTGATCCCGACCGAATGGACGAAGCCGGAAGTGGCCTGCTCGGTCTTCGGCTTCCTCGACCAGCGGCTCGGCAAGGGCGTCGTCGTCGCCAAAGACCGCCCGAACTTCATCGCCAACCGCATCGGGACGTACGGCGCGCTCCAGACCATCCGCACGATGCTCGAAGACGGCTACACCGTCGAGGAGGTGGACAAGATGACGGGGCCGGCGGTCGGCCGCGCGAAGTCGGCCACCTTCCGCACGTTCGACATCGTCGGCTTGGACGTGCTGATGCACGTCACGAAAAATCTGTACGACGCCGTGCCCGGCGACGAGGAGCGCGAGACGTTCGTCGCGCCGGAGTTTCTGCGACGGATGCTTGAGCGCAAGCTGCTCGGCAGCAAGACGGGCGGCGGCTTCTACCGCAAGCAGAAGGGGGCGGCGGGCGAGAAGCAGGAAATCTGGACGCTGGACGCCGCGTCGCTCGAATACCGGCCGCGGGCCGCGGCGAAGCTGCCGGCGCTCGACGCGGCGAAGAACGTCGAGGACACGGGCGAGCGTATCCGCACGCTCGTCTGGGGCAAGGACAGGGTCGGGCAGTTCCTGTGGAAGACCGTCGGGCGCACGCTGCGCTACGCGGCGAACCGCGTCCCCGAGATCGCGGGCAGCGTCGTGGACGTTGACCGCGCGATGCGCTGGGGCTTCGGCTGGGAGCTGGGGCCGTTCGAGACTTGGGACGCCGTCGGCGTCGAGAAGTCGGTCGGGCGGATGAGGGCCGAGGGCTTGAGCGTGCCGGCGAACGTCGAGCGGATGCTCGCGGCGGGCGCGAAGAGTTTCTACAAGTCGGAGAACGGCCAACGCTCCTACTTCGACTTCGACGCGCTCGAATACCGGCCCGTCAACGAGCCGGCCGGGACGATCATCCTCAAGTCGGTCAAGGATCGCACCGGGGTCGTGAAGCGCAACGCCGGCGCGTCGCTCCTAGACATCGGGGACGGCGTCGCCTGCCTCGAATTCCACTCGAAGATGAACGCCATCGGCGGCGACACGATCCAGATGCTGCGCCAGTCGGTCGCGGAGGTGGAGAAAAATTTCGTCGGGCTGGTCGTCGGCAATCAGGCGCAGTATTTCTCGGTCGGCGCGAACCTGATGCTCATCCTGATCACGGCGCAGGAGGAGGAGTGGGACGAGATCGACCTGATGGTGCGCGCCTTCCAGCAGGGGACGATGTCGCTACGCTACTCGGCGAAGCCCGTCGTGGTCGCGCCGTTCGGACTCGTCCCCGGCGGCGGCTGCGAAGTCCTGCTGCACGGCGACCGCGTGCGCGCGTCGGCCGAGTTGTACACCGGACTCGTCGAGGCGGGCGTCGGCGTCATCCCCGCGGGCGGCGGGACGAAGGAGATGACCCTGCGCGCGCTCGACGCGATCCCCGCCGGGGCCGACGACGCCGATCCGTTCCCGTTCCTCAAGCGCGCCTTCGAGACGGTGGCGATGGCGAAGGTCTCGACCTCGGCCGAGGAGGCGCGCGCGCTCGGCTACCTGCGCGACGAGGACTCGGTCTCGATGAATCAGGATCGCCTCGTCGCCGACGCCAAGCAGGAGGTGCTCGCGCTCGCCGCGGGCGGCTACACGCGGCCCGCCGAGCGCACGGACATCCTCGCGCTGGGACTGCCGGCCCTCGCCACCCTGAAGCTCGGCATCCACCAGTTGAAGCGCGGCGGCTTCATCTCGGATTACGACGCCTTCATCGGCGAGAAGCTGGCGCGCATCATGACGGGCGGCGATCTCAACCACCCGACGCGCGTCTCCGAGCAGTACCTGTTAGACCTCGAACGCGAGGCGTTCCTCTCGCTGTGCGGTCAGCCGAAGACGCGCGAGCGCATGGCCCACATGCTCAAGACGGGCAAGCCGCTGAGGAATTAGTAGCTGTTAGCTGTTAGCTGTTAGCTGTTAGCCGGACGGGACGGTTGACGTGGGTGACGGACGCCGGCCGTTAGAGATTGACGGACTCGAAGTGCGATGAGCGTCAGTGTTCAGAGCGCGGAGTTGGCGGGCGTGGCGGAGGAGTTGGAGGCGGTGGCCGCGGACGCGCGGCGCGTCTTCGGCCACCTCACGGCCGCGCAGCTCAACTGGAAGCCGACTGAAGCGGAGTGGAGCGTCGGCCAGTGCTTCGAGCACCTGATCAGGACGAACGAGAAGTTTCTGCCCGTCCTCGGCCGGGTCGCGCGGGGCGAGCGCAAGGGTTCGGCGTGGGAGCGCGTCTCGCCGCTCTCGGGCTTCTTCGGCCGGCTGATGATCCGGTCGCTCCGGCCCGATTCGGGGAGGAAGTTTAAGGCCCCGGCCGGGATCGCGCCCGCGGCGAGCGACGTTGACGCTCAGGTCATCGCGCGCTTCGGCGAGCACCAGACCCGACTGATCGAAGCGATCCGCGCTGCGGGCGTCGTTGACATGGGGCGCGTCGTCATCACGTCGCCCGTCGCGCGCTTCGTCACGTACAATTTGCTCGACGCCTGCCGCATCGTCGCCACGCACGAGCGGCGGCACTTGGCGCAGGCCGAGCGCGTGCTGCGGCGGCCGGGCTTCCCCGCGGCGGCGGGCGCGTGAGGCGAGGATGATTGATTACCCCGTGACGCCTGCCGTCCGCGTGCTGCGCGAGCGCAACGTCGAGTTCGAGCCGCACCTCTACGAGTACGCGGAGCGGGGCGGGACGCGGCACTCGGCCGAGTCGCTGGACGTTTCGGAGCACGCGGTCGTCAAGACGCTCGTGATGGAGACGGGCGAGCGCAAGGCCCTGATCGTTCTGATGCACGGCGACTGCGAGGTCTCGACGAAGCAGCTGGCCCGCCGGCTCGGCGTCAAGACCGTCAGGCCGTGCGATCCGGCGGCGGCCCAGAAACACACGGGCTACGTGGTCGGCGGCACGTCGCCGCTCGGCACGCGCGCCGCGTTGCCGGTCTACGCGGAGCGCACGATCTTCGAGCTGCCGCGCATTTACATCAACGGCGGCAAGCGCGGCTTCCTCGTCTCGCTCGACCCGAAGGTGCTGCGCGAGCTGCTGCCGGTCGAAGAGGTCGAGGTCGCCACGGACGACGCGGGCGGTCAAGTGTGATGGCGGAGGCAGTTGATGCAGATCGCGATCCTGCTCTACGACGGCCTGACCGCGCTCGACGCCGTCGGGCCTTACGAGGTGCTGGCGCTCCTGCCCGGCGCGCGCGTTCAGTTCGTGGCGAAGGAGGCCGGGCCGAAGCGGACTGACAGCGGCTTCCTGTCGCTCACGGCCGACCACTCGCTCGGCGAGGTGCCGCGGCCCGACATCGTCCTCGTCCCCGGCTCGTCCAGCTCGACCGGCGACGCGATGCGCGACCGCGCGACGCTCGACTGGCTGCGCGCCGCGCACGAGACGACGCGCTGGACGACTTCGGTCTGCTCCGGCGCGCTCGTCCTCGCCG
>DATCVD010000652.1:0-3035 GCA_036567125.1 Pyrinomonadaceae bacterium
GGGCGAAGTCGCGGCCGGTGTGCACGCAGTTCCGGCCGGCCCGGCGGGGCCATGCGCCTCGCGGCCCGGCGGCAGTCAGGAAGGAGTCGACTCATGTTGAACTTGACAGGGATGATCGCCCTAGCACTATTCCAAGCGACCGACAGGCCGCCCGCCGAGGCGGGGCCGGAGATGACGGCCGGCGGGTGGGCCTTCATGATCGGGGCGTGGGCCTTCATCCTCGTGCTCACCCTCTACACGTTCGGCATCATCCTCCGCGCGAAGAAGTAGCGGGGCGGAAATCTTTTGGAGGCTACAAGGGATGGCAACCAGTCAATCAGTCTTTCGGACTAAACCGCTCCACGTCCTGCTCGACGAGATGAAGGGCGAGAACCGCCTGCGGCGCGTCCTCGGCCCCGTCCAACTGACGAGCCTCGGCGTCGGCGCGATCATCGGCGCTGGGATTTTCGTCGCCACCGGCGCGGCCGCGCACAACACGGCCGGGCCGGCGCTGATGGTCTCCTACGCCGTCGCCGGCATGACCTGCGTCTTCGCCGCGCTCTGCTACGCCGAGTTCGCCTCGATGGTGCCCGTGGCCGGCTCGGCCTACACCTACGCCTACGCCACGCTCGGCGAGATGATGGCGTGGGTCATCGGCTGGGACTTGACGCTCGAATACGCGGTCGGATCGGCGACGGTCGCCAACGGGTGGTCGAGCTACTTCCAGTCGCTCCTGCCCAAACTGGGCATCCACCTCCCGGAGGCGATCTCGACCGCGCCGATCGTGTACGACGCGGCGAAGGGCGAGTTCGTCCGCACGGGCGGCTTCATCAACCTGCCGGCGGTGATCATCGTCGCCATCGTGACGGCGGTGCTGGTGAAGGGCATTCAGGAGAGCGCGAGCTTTAACGCCTTGATGGTCGGCCTCAAGCTCGCGGCCGTCCTGTTCGTCATCCTCGTCGGCGCGTTCTTCATCAACCCCGACAACTGGACGGCCACCGACCCGGCGACGGGGCGCGGCGGGTTCGCCCCCTACGGCTGGGGCGGCCTGACCTTCTTCGGCGCGACCATCTGGGGCGAGAGCGTCGGCGGCAACCCTGTCGGCATGCTCGCCGGCTCCGCCATCATCTTCTTCGCCTACATCGGCTTCGACTCGGTCTCGACCCACGCCGAGGAGGCGAAGCAGCCGAACCGCGACGTGCCCATCGGCATCATCGCCTCGCTCGTGATCTGCACCATCCTCTACATCGCCGTGGTCGCGGTGCTGACGGGGATGGTTCCGTATAACCAGATCGACACGGGCGCGGGCGTCTCGATGGCCTTCAAGAGCGTCAATCTGGCGTGGGCCGAGGCGCTCATCGCCATCGCGGGCGTGGCCGGCATCACCTCCGTGCTGCTCGTGATGATGCTCTCCGCGCCGCGCGTCTTCCTCGCCATGTCGCGCGACGGGATGCTCCCGGCGAGCTTCTTCGGCGCGGTGCACGACAGGTTCAAGACGCCCTACAAGTCGACGATCCTCGTCGGCGCGGCGGTCGCGATCATGACGGGCTTCCTGCCCATCGACGCGCTCTTGCAGATGACGAACATCGGGACTCTCTTCGCGTTCGCCATCGTCTGCGCGGCCGTGCTCATCATGCGGCGGACTAACCCCGACGCCGAGCGGCCGTTCCGCGTGCCCTTCTCGCCGCTCGTCCCGATCCTCGGCATCGCGTTGTGTCTGATGCTGATGTTCTCGCTGCCGGCCGAGAACTGGCTGCGCCTTGCCGTCTGGCTCGGCATCGGCCTCGTCATCTACTTCGCCTACAGCCGCAAGCGCACGGTCATGTCGCACCTCGCGCATGAACTCTCGGCCCACGGGGCCAGCCCGCGCGGCCAAGCCGTCGGCGACCCGGACGCGCCGCCCGACGCGCCCGACCGCCCGGTCGATCCGAAGGTGAAGTGAGGAAGCGGTTAGCTCTTAGCTGTCAGCTAAAACGAGGAGGCGGGATGCAGTCGTAAGTTACGACTGCATCCCGCCTCCTTCTTTGTGCTTTTGCCGACCGCTAACGCCCGGCATCACCCGCGCCCCGCTGCGACGTACACGAGGGGCACGGTGAAAGGCGTCGGGTTGCGTGCCGGGCGTTGGGCGCGGCGTAATTCAAAGACTCATGTCGAGAACTCAACGGCTAATAAGTGAGTCGTAGTAGCCCGTGACGCCGTTGAAGACATATTGCACGGCCAGCGCCGCGAGGATGATTCCGAGCACCCGCGTGATGATGCCCACCTTACCCTCACCCATGCGCGTGATCAGGCGGTCGCTGGCATGAAGTATCGGCCACGAGATGAGATAGATGCAGCCTAGCGTAGCCGCAAGCGCCCCTAGCCGCCGCACGTCGCCTCCGGCCTGCGTCGCCAGCACCAGCACGGTGGCGATAGTGCCCGGCCCCGCGAGCATGGGAATGGCCATCGGGAAGATGGCGACATCTTCGCCGGCGGAGCTGCGCTCGCCGCCTTCGGGGGATTGTAGAGAAGAACGCTGCCCGAAGAGCATCGGCAACGCGAGCAGGAAGAGCAGGACGCCCCCGCTGACGGCAAAGGCGTGCATGGTCACGCCGAGGTAGGAAAGCAAGACGCGCCCGGCTAGGAGGAAGAACAGGGCAACGCCAAAGGCGATGAGGAGCGCCCGCTTCAGGACTGACCCCCGCTCCGTTACCTCCATCCCGTTCGTCACCGCGACGAAGATCGGCGCGACGGCGACCGGGTTGATTACCACGATCAACATCACGAACGCCGTGAGAGTAAATTGCAGCAGGTTTTGCTCCATTATTTCATTATCTTATGCCCGACGAGTCTATTCGCCGGCACCTGACGGCTCATAGCTAATGGACTCGCGCGCCGCGGCCAACGCTTCGGCGACTCGCGCCGGGGCGGTGCCGCCGATCTGCGACTTCGAGCCGAGCGTCGAGTCGAGCGCGAGCGCGGCGTAAACGTCTTCGCCGATGAGGGGCGAGACCGAGCGCAGCTCCGCGAGCGGCAGCTCGTGCAACTCGACGCCGCGCGCGAGCGCGTGCAGGACG
>DATCVD010000653.1:0-5114 GCA_036567125.1 Pyrinomonadaceae bacterium
CAGGCCGCAGGCCGCGAGCGCGTCCTCGCGCCGCAGGCCCGCGGGCGGGGCGACGCGCGCGAGATCAAGCCCGTTATAGACGACCGCGATCTTCGCGGCCGGCACGCCGTCGCGCACCAAGTAGGTTTTGACCGCCTCGGAGTTGGCGTGGACGACGCTCGCCAGCCGGAAGACGGCCCGCTCCAGCGCGTTCTGTTTCTCCGTGCGCCAGCCGGCGGTCTCGCCGCGGAACGCGACGCGCGCCGGCACGCGCGCCAGCGCGGCGGCCGTCACCCCGAAGACGTTCGTGTAGAAGCCCTCGGTGTGCACCACGTCCAATTGGCGCTCGCGCGCGAAGGCGCGGAAGCGTCGCAACTGCCGGGCCATGTTCCGGTCGTAGAAGCTCGTCAGGGGGAACTCAGGGATGGGGCCGACGCCGAGTCGTTCGGCCTCGGCGAGCAGCAGCCCCCGCCGCTTCAGGCAGGCGAGGTGGACGCCGAAGCGCCCGCTCTCTTTCAGCAGCCGCGCGAGCAGAAGAATCTGCCCCTCGGCCCCGCCCACGTCGAAGCTGTCGATCAGGAGGAGGACGTTTCGTTTCGGCGGCGCGGCCGGCGCGATTGAGCGTGGTTCCACGGTCGTCATTGCGTGTCGCGCGGCTCAGGCGGCCGCGGCCCCCGCCCGCCGCCCGTGGCGGAAGTTGTGGACGCGCCAGAGGGCGCGGGGGGCGACGCGCAGGAGCACGAGCGCCGCGCCCAACTTGCGGCTCCGGTAGAAGCCGTTGGCCTCCCTGAGCGCCGCCGCCGCGTCGGTGAACTGCCGGGCCGCGAACAACTCCTTCCCCCTCGTCAGGGCCATGTCGGCCCGGCACCTCCTGATCTGCTCTTCAATGATGCGCAGGCGCTCGCGCGACAGCCCCGGCGTCCGCGCCGTCTTTTCGTAAACGGCGATCTGGCTCTCGAACATGCGCGCCGAGTCCGCGGCGAGGCTCTCGCCGTGCACGCGGTGGCGGGCGAGCGCCCGCGTCTGGTACGCGATGCTCCCGCCCGCGAGCGCGAGGCGCAGCCACAGGTCGTAGTCCTCTGAGCGGACGAAAGACGGATCGAACAGCCCGGCGGCGACGAGCGACCGGCGGCGCGCGACGACGCAGGAGGTGATCACCGAACACTCGAAGCGTAGCAGGCTCTCGAAGGTGACGGGCCCGCGCGACGGCGCGACGCGCATCAGCGTCAGCCCCTCGGGGACGGACTCGCCGAAGAGCTGCGCGTCGGCGTAAACCAGATCGAGGGAGGGGTCGGCGCGCAGCACGGCCATCTGCGCGGCGAGGTAGTCGGGGAGCCAGACGTCGTCGCCGTCGAGGAAGGCCACGTAAGGCGCGCGCGCCTTGAGGACTCCGGTGTTGCGCGCGCCGCCGGGGCCGCGGTTCTCCTGCCTGACGTAGACGACGCGCCCGCCGTAGGGCGCGAGCGCGCGTTCGAGCGCCGGCGTGTCGGGCGAGCCGTCGTTGACGACGATGACCTCGTAGTCTCGGAAGGTCTGCGCGAAGACGGAGTCGAGCGCCGCGCCGATGTACCGGGCGACGTTGTAGGCGGGGACGACGACGCTCACGGCGGGCGCGGCGGCGACGGGCGCGGCGTCTCTCAGGCCGTCGTCAGTTGGCGGCATTCGTCCCCCCGTCCGACGGCGCGGCCAGCGGCGCGGGCGCGGCCGCCTCGCGGATCGGCTCCCAGCGCGCGTAGCGCTCGCCGCGCAGGAACTTGTAGAAGGCCAAGACCGCCGCCAAGTTTGCGAGGACGAAATACTGCGGCAGCGCGAGCAGCCGGGCGCGGACGCCGACCCGCTCGGACAAGAACCCCGCGGCGGCGGCCCCGTAAAACGCGAGCTGCGCGCAGCAGGCCGCGAGGTAGAACCACGAGCGCGGCGCGGCGACCGCCGCCGACACGAGCGCGGCGAGGAGGAAGGCCGGCACGAGGTAGCGCATGACCTTGTGCGAGAAGAGCTGCACGGCGTAGAAGCCGCCGCGCAGCGGGTTCATCATCTGTCGGTGCCGCCACAGGTCTGTGTAGGTCTGCGCGATGACGCGCACGCGCATCCGCAGCTCCTTGTCGGCGCGCTGGTTCGTCGTCTCGACCGACACGGCCCCCGGCTCGTAGACGGCGCGCAAGCCCTGCTCGACCATCTTGGTCGCGATCAGGAAGTCGCTGCACGCCTCGTGGTAGAGCGGCACGTAGGCGGAGCGGCGGACGGCGTAGAGGCACCCCGACGCGCCGATGAGCGACCAGACGCGGCTCTCGTGGCGCTTGAGGAAAGTCTCGTAGCCCCAGTAGGAGCGCGCGCCGCGGCCCACGCTCGACTCGGCCGGGTCAACGTAGACGAGCCGCCCGGCGACGCACCCGACCGCGGGGTCGGCGAAGTTGGGCGACATGACGCGGAGCACGTCCGGCTCGTACATCGTGGTGGCGTCGGAGAAGAGGATGATTTCGCCGCGCGCCAGTTCGACGGCCGCGTTCTGCGCCGCCGTCTTCCCCAGCCTCGTGGGCTGGCGGTGGAGGCGCACGCCGCGGCCGGCGAAGGAGCGCGCGATCTCGTCGGTGCGGTCGGACGAGCAGTCGGAGGCGACGATCACTTCGAGCAGTTCGGGCGGGTAGTCGAGCGCGAGCGTGTTTTCGAGCTTGGCCGCGAGGTCTCGCTCCTCGTTGTAGGCGGTGATGATGACGCTCACCGACGGGGTCAGCGCGGCGCGCCGGACGGGCCGCGGGCGCAGGCGGCTCACGCACGCGACGAGGAGCGGGTACCCGACGTACGTGTAGCCGAGCGCCGCGGCGCTCAGCCAGAAGATCAACTCTGCGGCCAGTCCGATGCTCATCTGTTCAGCCGGGCAGCCGGTAGAGGTGCTTGCCGTAGAAGAAGCCCGCCAGCCCGATCACGGCGAGTTCGTCGGAGAAGTTCTGCGCGGAATTTCGCCCGGCCGCGCCCCTGACGCGGCGCAGCGCGCGGCGCGCGGCGCGGCCGTAGAGGTGGCGCGGGACGCCGCCCAAGTAGCTGACGGGCTGCGGCGACTGACGGTCGAGGACGCCCTGCGAGACGGAGTGCCAGAAGCACCAGCGGCGGTAGTAGCGTTTGGTCAGCCGCTCGGGCGGGACGTAGTGGTAGATGACGAGGTCGGGCAGGTAGAGGCCGCGCGCGCCGGCCGCGCGCAGCCGCTTGTACATGTCCTCGTCCTCGCCCGTCAGCAGGCGCGCGCCGTTGCGGCCGAGCGCGGTCGAGTAGAGGCCGACGCGGTCGAGGATCGCCCGCGTGAAGACGGCGTTGCCGCCCATCAGGATGCCGGGGAAGTCGTCGTCGTAGGGCAGCACCTCCTCGCCGCAATCGACCTCGCCGATGGCGGCCGGGTAGTCTTCCGGCAGCCAGTCCGGGCGCTCGGCCCCCCAGCGCGGGACGCACCGCCCGCCGACGAAATCCACGCCCCCGGCGGCGAAGGCCGCGTGCGCCCGGCGGAACCAGTTCCCGTCCACCTCCTCGTCGTCGTCAATCGTCCCGACGAGATCGCCGTCGGTCGCGTTGATGCCCGCGTTCAAGGCGGGCGAACGCCCCTGCCGGGTCTCGAAGACGTAGCGGAGGCGGCCGCCGAAGTCGGCCATCCGCCCCTCGACCTCCTGCCGGGTCGCGTCCTTCGAGTTGTTGTCCACGACCGTCACCCGCGCCTCCAGCCCGTCGGGCACCTCGGCGGCCAGCAGGCTGTCGAGCGTCCGCCGCAGCAGCGACTGCCGGTTGTAGGTCGGGATGACGACGTCTAACTTCATCAAGAATTCTCTGGCCGTGCCGCCGGCCCCGGCCCTCAAACCGCGCCGGCCTCGGCCGGGCCGGCAACGCCCGCCCCGGCCGCGCCCTTCCTCTCGCCGGCCGCGAGGTAGAGTCGGCGCAGGCAGACGGCGTAGCCCACCAAGTAGTAGATGTACAGGTAGAAGGCCACCGAGGCGAAGAAGCTGCTGACCATGTAGGCGACGAGGCTGGCCTGCAAGCCGACGGCGAGGTAGTAGAACTGCGTGGGCCGCCGCTCCGCCCGGGTCTCCTGCTCGATCAGCCGGAGCCGCTTCAGGGGCGCGACGATGAACATCGTGTAGATGATCGAGGCGACGACGCCGGCCTCGGCCGACACCTGCGTGTAGGCGTTGTGCGTCACCTGCGCGCGCGGCGAGGTGAGGACGAAATTGCCGATGCCGACGCCCAAAAAGGGGTTCGCCAGCGTCGCCACGACCGAGCGCATGAGCAGCGCGGTGCGCGCCGTCGAGGAGCCGTAGCGGTCGAGGCTCGAATCGAAGATCGAGGCGACGCGCACCCAGTACTCGCCCGGCGCGAGGGCGAGGAACACGGCGGCGGTGGCGGCGAGCGCGCCGAACACCACCGCCCGCCGCCGGCGGCCGAACTTCCAAGCCATGAAGACCCCGGAGGCCAGCAGGGCGAGGAAGGCCCCGCGCGAGAAGGTGATGACGACGGTGGCGAGAATCATCGCGGCGCACGCGCCGAAGAGCAGCTTCCTGACGAGGCCGCGCCCGGCCAACCCAAGCCCGACCGCCAGCGGGAGCATGGTCACGAGGTGGATGGCGAGATCATTCGTGTTCTCGAACATCCCGCCGGTGCTCTTGCCCTGCACGCGGTAGCCCTCGACCGTCAGGTTGCCGAGCCGGTAGTCGTTGAGCGCCATCAGGCAGAGCAGGAGCGTGATCGCCAGAGCGAGGTACAGCATCAGCTTCAGGCGGCGCTCCGTGCGCACGATGTTGACGATGAAGATGAACGTGATGACGCTCTTGGCGCAGGACTCCCAGAAGGCGTCGAGGGCGAGCGCGCGGTCGATGGCGAGCGGGACGGAGAGCGCGACGGCCGCGCACAAGAGCAGGGCGAGGTTGACCTCGCGCGGCCGGGCCGTGAGCGTCCCCTCGGCGGCGAGTTGCGACGGGATGAAGGCGGCGAGCGTCAGGGACGCGACGACGAGCGCGATGTGCGCCGACGCGAGCGCCGGGTAGTAGTCCTGCGGCCTGAAGTAGAGCACCACGGTGAACATGAGCAGGCCCGCGAAGCTGACGGCGTGCCCGCGCCCGGCCTGCCACGACTCGGCGCGCAGGAGGCGCGACGGCGCG
>DATCVD010000654.1:0-3510 GCA_036567125.1 Pyrinomonadaceae bacterium
CTGAGGCTCGTCGAGGCGTGGGCGGCCGTGCACGCGACGCGGCCGGAGGCGAAGGCGCGCGTCCGCGGTTGGGTCTCGTTCCGCGTGCCGCACCCGCTCGACTACGAGCACCTCGTGCAGATCGAGCGCCCGCAGACGGAAGTGCCGGAGCTGATGCGCGGACTCGATCAGAACTTGAGGAGGCGCGTCGGCTTCGAGCTGACCGACGCGCGCGCGACGCCGCGCGAGGTGCTCGACGAAGTCCACTACTGCCTCTATTGCCACGAGCGCGACAAGGACTCGTGCTCGAAAGGCTTCCGCGAGAAGGACGGGCAGACCTTCAAGCGCAACCCGCTCGGCATCGAGCTTCCGGGCTGCCCGCTCGACGAGAAGATTTCCGAGATGCACGTCTGCCAGCGCGACGGCGACTCCATCGCCGCGCTCGCCATCGTCGTCGTCGACAACCCGATGTGTCCGGGCACGGGCCACCGCATCTGCAACGACTGCATGAAGTCGTGCATCTTCCAGAAGCAGGAGCCGGTCAACATCCCGCAGGCCGAGACGGGCGTGCTGACCGACGTGCTCAAACTCCCTTACGGGTTCGAAATCTACTCGCTCCTGACACGCTGGAACCCGATCAACGCGCGCCGCCCTCACGCGCTCCCCTACAACGGCCGCAACGTCCTCGTCGTCGGGCTAGGGCCGGCCGGCTACACGCTCGCGCACTTCCTCCTGAACGAGGGCTTCGGCGTCGTCGGCATCGACGGCCTGAAGATCGAGCCGCTCAGCGAGGCCCTGACGGGCGACGGGGGCCGCCGCGTGCCGCGCGCGGTGCGCGACGTGCGGGAGATCGAGGCGTCGCTCGAAGATCGCGTGCTCGCCGGCTTCGGCGGGGTCAGCGAGTACGGCATCACAGTCAGGTGGGACAAGAATTTTCTGACGATGATTCACCTCACGCTCGCGCGGCGCGAGCGGTTCCGCTTCTACGGCGGCGTGCGCTTCGGCGGCACGCTCTCGGTCGAGGACGCGTGGGCGCTCGGCTTCGATCACATCGCCGTCGCCACGGGCGCGGGCAAGCCGACGATCATCGGCATGAAGAACAACCTGATCCGCGGCGTCCGCAAGGCTTCGGATTTTCTGATGGCGCTGCAACTGACGGGCGCGTTCAAGCGCGACGCGCTCGCCAACCTTCAGGTGCGCCTGCCCGCGGTCGTCGTCGGCGGCGGCCTCACGGCCATCGACACCGCGACGGAGCTTTTCGCCTACTACCCCGTGCAGGTCGAGAAGATACTCGCGCGCCACGAACAGTTGATCGCGGAGTTCGGCGAGGATGAGATTTTCAAACGCTTCGACGCCGAAGAGCGCGAGGTTTACGCGGAGTATTTGGCGCACGGCCGCGCCGTTCGGGGGGAGCGCGAGCGGGCCGCGCGCGCGGGCGAGCAGCCGGACTTCGTGCCGCTCGTGCGCGGCTGGGGCGGCGTGTCAATCGCCTACCGCAAGCGTTTGCAGGACTCGCCCGCCTACCGCCTGAACCACGAGGAGATCATCAAGTCGTTCGAGGAGGGCATCTCGTTCGTCGAGAACATGAGCCCGGTCGAGGCGGTGGCGGACGAGCACGGCGCGGTTTCCGCGGTGATGTTCGAGCGGATGCGCTTGGACTCGGAGTCGAAGAAGTGGAAGGCGTCGGGCGAGCTGGTGCGGATGCCCGCGCGGACGGTCTGCGTGGCGGCCGGCACGAGTCCGAACACGATCTACGAGCGCGAGCGGCCGGGCACGTTCGCGCTCGACGAGTGGAAAGAGTTCTTCGCGCCGCACAGGCTGGAACGCGACGGCGACGGCCGTTTCCGTCTCGTGCCCGCCGCGAAGGGCGAGCGCGCGTTCTTCACCTCCTACGAGCGGGACGGCCGCTTCATCAGCTACTACGGCGACAACCACCCGGTCTACGCCGGCAACGTCGTCAAGGCGATGGCCTCGGCCAAGCACGGCTACGAGCAGGTCTGCGCGCTGTTCGCCGACGAGATCGCCGCCGCCGAACTCGTCGCGCGGGGCGCGGGCGCGGCGGCGCGGGCCGGAGCGGCGCGGGCGGCCGGGGAAGACTTCGCGCGGCTCGTCGAAAAGTTGGACGACGAACTCGTCGCGCGGGTCGTCCGGGTTGACAGGCTGACGCCGACCATCGTCGACGTGATCGTGCGCGCGCCGATGCAGGCGCGCAAATTCGAGCCGGGCCAGTTCTACCGCTTGCAGAACTTCGAGACGGACGCTCAGGCCATCGCCGGGACGAAGCTGACGATGGAGGGGCTGGCGCTCACGGGCGCGTGGGTGGACAAGGAGCGGGGCCTGCTGAGCCTGATCGTGTTGGAGATGGGCGCGTCGTCGCGGCAGTGCGCGATGCTCAGGCCGGGCCAGCAGGTCGTCGTGATGGGGCCGACGGGGACGCCGACCGAAATCCCGGAGGGCGAGACCGTGCTGCTCGCGGGCGGCGGACTCGGCAACGCCGTGCTGTTCTCCATCGCCGAGGCGCTGAAGCGGAACGGCTGCCGCGTCGTCTATTTCGCCGGCTACAAGCGCGGCGAAGACCTCTTCAAGCGCGAGGAGATCGAGGGGGCGACCGATCAGGTCATCTGGTCGACCGACACGGGCGCGGAGATCGCGCCGCGCCGCCCGCAGGATCACCACTTCCGCGGCAACATCGTCGAGGCGATCCGCGCTTACGCCGAAGGGCGGTTCGGCCCGCCCGCCTGCGACCTGCGCGCGGTGGATCGCGTCATCGCCATCGGCTCGGATCGGATGATGGCGGCCGTCAAGCAGGCGCGCCACGGCGTGCTGGCCGAGCACCTGAAGCCGGGGCACGTCGGCGTCGGCTCGATCAACAGCCCGATGCAGTGCATGATGAAGGAAGTCTGCGCGCAGTGCTTGCAGCGCCACGTCGATCCCGAAACGGGCGCGGAGTCGTTCGTCTTCTCCTGCTTCAATCAGGATCAACTGCTCGACCGCGTCGACTTCCAGAACCTCAACGCGCGGCTGCGCGCCAACACCGTGCAGGAGAAGCTAGCCAACCTCTGGCTCGACAAGATGATGCGGGACGCGTCCGCCCGCTGAAGCGGCCGCGCGCCTTTAACTTCAGCCGACGTTGCCGACTCCGGGCGGGGCGTCGCCGGCCTCGGCCGGTTCGCTCGGCGGGACTGACTGCGTGCCGGGCGTGCGCGGGCGCGTCTTGTCGGGGGCGTCGTTGCTTTCGAAGAGGGGCTTCTGCTCGTCGTTGAAGGTGCGATCCGAGCTGTCGTCCTGTTGTGCCGGCCTGTCCGATTCGCTCACTGCAATTCTCCTCCCGTAAAACTCCGACGCGGCCCGAGTTGTTCGGGCGCGCGGCGAGTTAGAGCCTGACGAAAATTCATTGTTCCAGCACGCTAGTTGAAACTATGCGCTTTCAGCGCAAGACTTTCAGTTGCTACACACTTCTGCCCGGTGGTAGAAGTCGTGGCCGTGAAAGAGAACCGGCATAGTAGTCACAGCGTCACGCGGCTGACGGCG
>DATCVD010000655.1:0-4167 GCA_036567125.1 Pyrinomonadaceae bacterium
CGGCGGCTTCGGCCCCGGCGGCGTGTTCGGCGGCCCCGGCGGCGCGAGCGACAGCCGCTACCAGCTGACCCTCAGCGCCAACTTCATGAACGTCTTCAACCGCGTGAACTTCGCCGCGCCGGTCGGCAACCTCAGCTCGACGCTGTTCGGCCAGCCTCGTTCGATCATCGCCGGCTTCGGCGGCTTCGGCCCCGGCGGCGGCGGCGGCTTCGGCGGCGCGGCGGGCAACCGCAAGGTCGAGCTGCAAGTCCGCTTCAACTTCTAGCAACTTCGCTCCGTGCGGGGACGTTAAACTGGCAGCGGCCGACCTCCTGCGGCCCTGCCAGTTTTTTTTCGCCCGTGCCGGAAGGAACCACCGAAGATGAACACTAACGAAACCTCGCGCGCGCAAGCCGCCCGCCTCTCGCTCTGCTGCGCGCTCCTGCTCGCGTGCTGCGCGGCCGCCACGGCGCAGCAGCCCGCGGAGAAGACTTCTGACAAGCCCGCGCCGTCGCCGCGGCAGCAGACGAAGACGGCCGCGCCCACGCAAGGCGGCGGCGGCAACTCGACTGCCGCGGCCAAGTCCGCGCCCCCCGCGCCCGCACCCGTCGAACTCGCGCGCGCGGCCTACCAGTCGCTCGGCGGCGACCGCTTCCGCGACCTGCGCAACATGGTCTTGACCGGCACGCTCGACCTCTTCTCGCCCGCCTCGACGCAAGGCGTCACGGGCCGCTTCGGCGTCATCACGGCCGGCGAGAAGATCAGGCAGGAGATGCAGTCGCCCTTCTTCAACGCCTCGATCATCTACGACGGCGTGCAGAGCTACAGCAGCATCCGCGGCTTCGAGATGCCGCCGCCCTCGAAGTTCGGCCTGCCCGTCCTCGTCAAGCACGCGCAGCCCGGCTACACCGTCTCCGCGCTGCCCGACAACGACTCCAAGAAGACGCGCGCCTTCCGCGTCACCGACCCCGAAGGCAACGCGACCGACTTCAGGGTGGACGCCGCGACCGGGCGGCTGACCGGCTACGAGATACCCTTCGGCGGCGTCACCTTCGTCGTCGAGATCACGGAGACGAAGGAGATCGACGGCGTGACCGTGCCCACCAAATTCGCGCAGCGGCTCGCCACCCCGCAGGGCACCTTCATCGCCGAGTTCAAAGTCAAAGACGCCAAGCTCAATCAGGAACTCCCGGCCGACGCCTTCGCCATCCCGGCAAAATAAAAGAGCCGTCAATCGTCAATCGTCAATCGTCAATAGAAAGAAATCCCGCTCTTTCTATTGACGATTGACGATTGACGATTGACGGCTTCTGACGATTGACGGCTTCGTTCTTCGCGGCCGCGTCAGACGCTCAGAATCTCCGTCTCCTTATTCTTCGCCAGCTCGTCGATGCGCGCGATGAAGGAGTTGGTGAGCTTCTGGATTTCTTCGAGGCCGTCGCGCTCCGCGTCCTCCGATATCTGCTTATCCTTGAGCATCCGCTTGAGCCGGTCGTTGGCGTCGCGGCGGACGTTGCGGACGGCCGTGCGGTGCTCCTCGGCGAACTCGTGCACCTGCTTGGCGAGCTGCCGGCGGCGCTCCTCCGTGAGCGGCGGGATCGGCACGCGCACGAGCTTGCCGTCGTTCGACGGGTTCAAACCCAGATCGGCCGACCGGATGGCCGACTCGATCTGCTTGAGCTGCGACAGATCCCACGGCTGCACCGTGATCATCTGCGGCTCCGGCACATGGACGGACGCCATCTGGTTGAGCGGCGTCGGCGTCCCGTAGTAGTCGACCACGACCGGGTCGAGCAGGCTCACGACCGCGCGCCCCGTCCGCACCGTGGACAGTTTTTTGCGCAAGTCCTCGACCGCCCCCTCCATCCGCGGCCGCGTGTCCTTGATCACGTCCTTCTCGCTCATTGGTTTCTCCGTAAATCGCGAACCGTGAACCGTGAATCGCGAAAGGCAGGTTTTATCCATTCACGATCCGCGGCTCACGGTTCACGGCTTTTCCGTCGTGACCGTCGTGCCTATGCCCGGCTCGCCCGTGACGACGCGCAGGATGTTGCCCGGCTCGCGCATGTTGAAGACGACGATGGGCAGGTTGTTGTCCATGCAGGTGGCGATGGCCGCGGCGTCCATCACTTCGAGGCGCTTTTCGAGCACCTCTTGGTAGGTGATGCGCTCGAAGCGCACGGCCGTCTTGTCCTTCACGGGGTCGGCCGAATAGACGCCGTCCACCTTCGTCGCCTTCAGGATAACTTCGGCCTTGATCTCGGCGGCGCGCAGGGCGGCGGCCGAGTCGGTCGTGAAGAACGGGTTGCCCGTGCCCGCGGCGAAGATGACGACGCGCCGCTTTTCGAGGTGGCGCACGGCGCGGCGGCGGATGAACGGCTCGGCGATCTGCGGCATGTTGATGGCCGAGAGCACGCGCGTGATGACGTCCGTCTTTTCGAGAGCGTCCTGCAGGACGACGGCGTTCATCACGGTGGCGAGCATCCCGATGTAGTCGGCCGCGGCGCGATCCATGTCGCCCGCGCTCTCCGAGACGCCGCGGAAGATGTTGCCGCCGCCGACGACGATCGCCACCTCGACGCCGAGCGCGTGAACCTCCTTCACCTGCTCGGCCACCGAGCGCGCGACCCTCACGTCCACGCCGTAATTCTGCGCGCCCATCAGCGCCTCCCCCGAAATCTTCAGGAGGATGCGCCGGTAGACGGGCGCGCGCCCCGACTCGGCCGTCTGCTGCGCTTCAACACTCATAAGAGCCGTGACAAGTGAACCGTGACCGGTGACAGGAGAAGAGCGTGAACAGTGAATCGTAAATCGCGAATAGAGAAAATCCGTCTTCTTCTATTTACGACTTACGATTCACTGTTCACGGCCTTTACTGGTTCCCCCCGGCGAGCGCGGCGACCTCGCCGCCGAAGTCGTCGTCGCGCTTGGCGAGGCCCTCGCCCATCTTGTAGCGGGCGAAGCGGCGGACGGTGATCTTCTCGCCCGTCGCCGCGATCTTCTCGGTGAGCAGGTCGCCGATGGTCTTGGCCGGGTCTTTGACGAACGGCTGATCGACGAGCACCGCCTCCTCGTAGAACTTGTTCAGGCGGCCCTCGACGATCTTGTCGATCACCTGATCGGGCTTGTTCGCGTTCTTCGGGTCGTTCTTCGCCTGCGCGCGCGCGATCTCGCGCTCCTTGTCGAGCACGTCCGCGGAGACCTCCTCGCGCGTGACGAAGCGCGGCTCGGCCGCGGCGACGTGCATCGCTATGTCTTTGACGAGGTGCTGGAACTCCTCGGTGCGCGCGACGAAGTCGGTCTCGCAGTTGACCTCGACGAGCACGCCGACCTTGCCGCCCATGTGGATGTAGGAGCCGACGACGCCCTCGGCCGCCACGCGCCCCTCCTTCTTCTTGGCCGACGCCAAGCCCCGCTCGCGCAGGAACTGGATGGCCTTCGCCTCGTCGCCCTCGGTCTCCGTGAGCGCCTTCTTGCACTCCATCATCCCCGCGCCCGTCTTCTCGCGCAGCGCCTTCACGGCCGCCGCAGTGATCTCTGCCATGACAATCTCCTCAGGATAGCTGTTGGCTGGTAGCGATTAGCTGTCAGCCGATCCGCCAGTGGCTTCGTAAATTCTTCGTTCGGCTAAGAGCTAAAAGCTAATCGCTGATAGCCCGCAAAATCAAGCGCAGCCCCGGCGGTTGCCCGCGTCTCGGAGGCTGCGCTCGCCGAAAACTGAAAGTTAGCTGTTGGCTGTTAACGGATAAACTGTTAGCCCTCGGCCTTAGCTAAAAGCTAGTAGCTAACAGCTTCATCACTTCGCCGCGCCGACCGACTCCGCGCCCTTCTCCTGTTCGGCGTCGCGCGGCGGGCGCTCCGCCGCCTCGTCGCCCGCGCCGAACGCGCCGCGGACGGGGGCGTGCGTGCCGATCTGCTCGGCGTCGCCGACGGCCGCCGGCTGCTGGCCCGTCCTGCCGAAGCCCTGACTGCCGGGGACGGAGACCTGCGTCTCGGTCGAAGGCGCGGCGTTCTGCATGTCGGTGAAGTTCTGCGACTCGCGGCCCGGATCGCGCGCGGGCGTGACAGAGGACGTGCCGTCGCCGCTCGCGCTCAGGCTGGGCCGCGTGCCCGTCACTTCCGGCGCGTGGCAGCCGGGACGGCGGTTCGACCTGTCGGGCTGAGCGTGCGTCGGATGGCGGGGAAGAG
>DATCVD010000656.1:0-3858 GCA_036567125.1 Pyrinomonadaceae bacterium
GGCCTGCGGGGCGGCGTCGGGCGGCGGATCGGCGGCTTCGGACGGCGGCGCGGGAACCAACGCCGCCAGCAGCAGCGCGATGCCGGCGACGAAGACGAGGGACTCTCTGCGACCGAGGGAATTGTGCATTATGCCTCCGCAACACAGACGGCCGTTGTGTGGGGAGAAGTTGCCCGCGAGTTGATTCCGGCGGGGCGGGAGACGTTCACGGCAGGGACGGGGTTTTCGTCACGAAAACCTTGTTTCTCCGCACGAAAATCTATCACACGGGCGGCGGGCCGTCCAACGACCCCTCCGGCCCGATGTACGGGCCTGCCCCGCGCGCCGGATGACCCCTGACTTTAAACGCGAGGCGGGAGTCGGAAACGGCTCAAACGCCGCCCCCGACTCCCGCCGTTCAGCCGCCTCACCTCGCGGCGCGCTCCCCTACTCGTAACGCAGACACTCGATCGGATCGAGCCGCGACGCCTTCATCGCCGGCCAGACGCCGAAGATGAGGCCGACGCCGATTGAGACGCCCAGCCCCGAGATGACGGCCCACGCCGGGATCGAAGCGGGCAGCGACGGCAGCAGCAGCATCACGCCCTGACTGACCAAGATCGCCAGCAGCACGCCGAGCACGCCGCCCAAGAGCGTCAGCGTCATCGCCTCGAACAGGAACTGGTGGACGATGTCGCGGCGGCGCGCGCCGATGGCCTTGCGGACTCCGATCTCCTGCGTCCGCTCCGTGACCGACACCAGCATGATGTTCATCACGCCGATGCCGCCGACCATCAGGCCCACGGACGAGATGGCGATGGCGATGAGGCCCACCATCCCGAAGATGCTGTCGAACTGCGTGACGAAGGCGTCGGCCGTCTTCACGTCGAAGTTGTTCGGCTCGGAGAACTTCACCCGCCGCCGCGTCCGCAGAATCTCCTCGACCTGATTGACGGCCTCCGCCAGCCGCCCCGAATGCGCGCGCATGATCAGGATGACGAACTTGCGGCCCGGCGCGACCTGCCTCCCGGTGCGGAACGGGACGAAGACGGAGTTGTCCTCCTCGTTCTCGCCGAAGAAGGTGGACTTGCGTTTCGCCAGCACGCCGATGATCTCCCAGACGTGCCCGCCCATCTTCACCTTCGTGCCGACGATGCCGGTCTCGCGGTCGGGGAAGAGCGCGGTCGCGGCGTTGACGCCGATGACCATCACGTTGCGGCGGTTGACGTCGTCCTGCTCGGTGATGAAGCGGCCCTCGCGCACCGAGACGTTCGAGATCTCGCCGAGGTTGGCGGTGACGGCGCGCGTGTTGCCGCGGCGGTAGGTCTTGTCGCCCGCGATGATGGTGTCGTCGAAGCCGCTGCCCCACCCGCCGATGTTCGGGGCCTCGACGCCGACCTGCTCGACCGCCGAGGCCTGCGCCGCGATGGCCTCGCCGTCGTCCGGCGTCAGGGGCTTGCGCGTGCGCTCCGACTGATCGCGCTCGCCCACCTGCGGGCCGGTCGTCAGGTGGAAGGCGTAGATGTTGTTCGTCCCGTACTCCTCGACCATGCGGATGATGTTCGCCCGCAGGCCCGTCAGGATCGACGCGACGACGATGGCGACGAGCACGCCGATGACGATGCCGAGCACGGTCAGGCCGCTGCGGAACTTGTTGGCGCGCACGCTGTCGAGCGCCATCAAGAGCGTCTCGCGCGGGAAGAAATTCGGCAGCCGGAGTTTCATAAGACTTACGCGTCGCCCGGTCAGTTGCGCGTGAGCGCGATGATCGGATCGAGCCGGGACGCCTTGAACGCCGGGTAGATGCCGGCGACCATGCCGATGACGGTCGAGACGCCGATGGCGAGCACGACGTAGCCGAGCGTGATCGTCATCGTGATCGGCGTGAACGTCGTGATCGCCCACGCGACGCCCGCGGCCGCGAGCAGCCCGATGACGCCGCCGAACGAGCAGAGCAGCGACGACTCGATCAAAAACTGCAAGAGTACCTGCTTGCGCCGCGCGCCGAGCGCCTTGCGCAGCCCGATCTCGAACGTCCGCTCGGTGACGGAGACGAGCATGATGTTCATCACGACGATCCCGCCGACGACCAGGGCGATCAGCGTGATCGGCGTGACGACCATCGCGATCGCGCCGGTGAACTGGTCGATCTCGCCGACCAGAGACTCCGTGTTGACGACGCCGAAGTCGTCCTCCTCGCTGCCGATCAGCTGGTGGTAGTTCCTGAGCGCCCGCCGCGCGTCCTCGATGGTGTATTGCAGCGGCGTCTGATCCTTGCTCTTGCCGTGAATCTGCAAGTCGAGGTCGCGGCCGTAGAGGCGCTGGAACGTGGTCAGCGGGATGTAGACGTGCTTGTCGATCATCTCGCCGAAGATCGGCCCGCGCCGTTCTTCGACGCCGATGACGCGCATCGGCAGCCCGCCGACCTTGAAGGTCTTGCCGATGGGGTCTTCGTCGGGGAAGAACTTGTCGCGGATGTCCGCGCCGAGGACGACGACGAGCTGCGCGGACGAGACGTCGGGCGGCTCGATGAAGCGCCCGTCCTCGATGGTCTTGTCCTCGATTTCGAGCATCTCGGAGGTGACGCCGAAGATGCGCCCGCCGTAGAAGGTCTTGCCGTCCTGCTCGAAGTTCGCGCCGCGCCCGGTCGTCGCGCCGACGGCCGAGCACGACTCGCAGTAGTTTTGCAGCCACTCCATGTCGGCCCACTTCAGCCGCTTGTTGCGCCGGTTCATGCGCTCCAAGTCTTCCTCGGACAGCTCGCCGTGGCTGGCGATGCGCGCGATCATGAAGTGGTTCGCGCCGAGCATCTTGGTCATCTTCTCGGCGACGTAGGTGTTCAGCCCCGAGATCGCCGCGCCGACGACGACGACCGACGCGACGCCGATGATGATGCCGATGAGCGTCAAGAGCGCGCGCAGCTTGTGCGCGAGGATCGACTGGAGGGCGATCCTCGCGGCGTCCAGATAGAATGTGTAAACGGTTTTCATCGCGCGTTGACGTTCCGGCCGGGAGCGGGGCGGTCGCAACCCTGTCATACGCTAAAACGCGCGGGCTGGTTTGATCGTTAACAGGCGGGGCGGAAAATTTTCCGCGCCGGGCGCTACTTCCGCAAAAACTTGGCGCGGGCGAGGAAGGCGGCCAGCTCGTCGTTGAACTCCTCGGGCCGTTCGAGCATCAGGAAGTGGCCGACGCCGTCCCACATCCGGTAGTCGAGGCCGGCGATGAAGGAGCGGTAGAACTGCTCGTTGTCGGCGGGCCAAGCGGGCGAGCGGGCGAAGACGGCGAGGACGGGGACTTTGACGGGGTCGGTCTTCCACAGCGCCTCGTCCGTCATCGCCAGCCCGGCGGCGAGGGCGACGTGCTGCGGCGTCGAGAGCATCCGCGCCCGGAGGTCGTCGCGCAGCGCGGCGGGCATCCGCTGGCCGAGCATCCCGCCGGCCATGCCCTCCATCGTCGCGCGGTACTGCGGGCCGCCGAGCGACTTGCGCATCCACTCCTCCGTCGCGGCCTTCGGCGCGAGCGGGCGCAGCGCGCCGTCGGCGAAGACGAGCGCCGCCGTCTTCGCGGGGAAGAGTCGGTAGAACTCGCGCACGACGGGCACGCCCATGCTGTGGCCGACGAGCGCGGCGCGCTTAACTTTGGCGTCGCGCAGCACGGCCTCGATTGAGCGCGCGAACTGCCCGATCGTGTACGGCCCGGCCTCCGGCTTGTCGCTCCGGCCGTGGCCGGGCAGGTCGACACTGATGACGCGCGCGCGGCCGCGGAAGGCCGGCGCTTGCAGCCGCCAGAAGGTCGCGTCGCACGTCCAGCCGTGGACGAAGACGAGCGCCTCGTCTGCCGCGCCGCCCGCGTCCTCGTAGTGAACCCGCACCCCGT
>DATCVD010000657.1:0-3449 GCA_036567125.1 Pyrinomonadaceae bacterium
TGCTGTCCCTGGCCGACCGCTCCGCCCTGCTCGACCCCGCCTACCTCGGCTACGACTACGACGGCCAGTTCATGCCGGGCGCGCTGCTGCTCGCCGGGGTCGTCCTGAACTTCATCGCCGCGTCGTTCGTCGTCCTCGTCCAGTACTTCACGGACTACTCGCGCGCGCTGCAAATCCTCAGGTGGACGATCGGCAGCCTCGACGTGGTCGGCTTCGATCTGCTCTGGCGCATGGCGCTGTTTCTGGTGCCCGGCTGGGTGGTGCTCGCGCTCTCGGCGCGCGACCTACACCTGCTCTCGATTGACGAGGAGACGGCCGCGAGCCTCGGCGTCAACGTCCGCCGCAGCGAGCGGCTGGTCTACGTCGCCGCGTCGCTCGTCGTCGGCGTGACGGTCGCGGTCGGGGGCACCATCGGCTTCGTCGGCCTCATCGTGCCGCACGCCGTCCGCCTCCTGTTCGGCGAGGACGTGCGCGTCGTGCTGCCCTGCTCGTTTTTGCTCGGGGCGGCGTTCCTGATGCTGGCCGACGCCGTCGCGCGCACGGCCCTCGGCACGGGCGAGATCCCCGTCGGCGCGATCACCGCGCTCGCCGGCGGCCCCGTCTTCCTCTGGCTGCTGCGGAGGCAACAGCGGCTCGCCACGATGTGAAACCGTGCCGGGCCAGTCCGTGTAAACGGTGGCTGAGCTGACGAACATGAGGCGGGCCGTCGAGCGTTGGCGGCGGGACGGCGTCAAGCTGCTGCCGCCCGAGGACGACGTGGCCGTGATAGGCAGGCTGAGAGACTTGGGGCGGTTGATTTCGAGGGACGTGGTTGAGTTGTACTGCGCGACCGGCGGGATGGAGTGGGACATGGACACCAACCTCCTGTCACTCTGGCCGCTGGATCGGGTCACGTCGGAGAACGCGGCCCGCGACTACCCGTTCCTGCTGTTCGCCGACTTCCTCCTCAACTCGCACCTGTACGGCCTCAAGTACGAGAACGCGGACGAGTCGTCGGTTTACGCCGTCGGCGCGGGTGAGCCGGAGAGAGTCGCGGGCAGTCTTGACGAGTTCTTCAAACACCTGCTGAACGATCCCGGAAAACTCTGGATGTGAGGGCGAGCATGAGCATTGCGACGGAGGCGGGCGATAAGGGCGACACCGGTTTGATCGGCGGCGGGCGGGTGTCGAAGGCCGACGCGCGGGTCGAGGCCTACGGGACGATTGACGAGCTGGGCGCGACGCTCGGCTTCGCGCGCTCGATCTGCGACGACGCGGAGGTGCGCGAGCTGACGAAGGAGATTCAGCGCGAGCTGTTCGCCGTGAGCGGCGCGGTGGCGAACCCGCGCGCCGCGGAGCGCGCCGAGCCTTACGTGACGGACGCGATGATCGGGCGGCTGACCGCGCACGTCCACCGAATAGAGACGACCGAAGGCATCCTCTCCGACTGGTCGCTGCCCGGCGATCACGCCGCGGCTGCGGCCTACGACGTGGCGCGCACCGTCTGCCGCCGCGCCGAGCGCGCGGTCGTCCGCCTCGCCGCGGCGAACGAAGAAGTCCCGCCCGAAGTCACGGCCTACCTCAACCGCCTCTCCGACCTGCTCTGGCTCTTCGGCAGACTCTTGGAGCTGCGCGCCGGCGTCAACTCGCGCCTGCGCGAGGGCGGGCACGAAGGCCCGAAGTGGTCGCGCGCGTGGTGAGCAAGCGGTTAGCGGTTAGCGGTTGGCCGTTAGCTTTCGAAAAAGAAGAAGGCGGGAGGCAGTCTCAATTCAGACTGCCTCCCGCCTTCCGGTTTTAGCTGATGGTTGACGGCTGATTGCTGAGCCTTTTGGCTAACAGCTAACCGCTAACGGCTACCCATCACTCATCACTTTCATTATCACTTCACGCTCGCGGCCGCCGTCGAACTCGCACAGGAAAATCCCCTGCCAGCGCCCGAGCAGAAGCTCCCCGCCGGAGAAGGGGAGCGACAGGCTCGCGCCCGTGAGCGAGGCTTTGAGGTGCGCGTCGGAGTTTTCTTCGGCGTGGCGGAAGCCCGCGCCGTGCTGGGGGACGAGGGCGCGCAGGTGGTGGAGGATGTCGCGGGGGACGTCCGGGTCGGCGTTCTCGTTGACGGTGAGGCCGGCCGTCGTGTGGCGCACGAAGAGCGTCAGGACGCCCTCGCGCGCGCCCGACTCGCGCAAGAGCCGGCGCACCTCGTCGGTGAACTCGACCATCTCCTCGCGCTGCCGTGAGCTGACTTTGATCGTGAACATGAATCGCGCTCAGGCCCGCGCCCGGTCTTCGTCGCGCGCGACCTTGCGGCGGCGGCGCGCGCCCGGCGGCGACTTCTCTTTGAGGAGGGGCAGGCGGACGCGGAAGGTCGCGCCGCTGCCCTCGCCTTCCGACTCGGCGCGGACTGTCCCGCCGTGCAACTCGACCAAGTGGCGGACGATGGACAGGCCGATGCCGAGGCCGCCGTGCGCGCGCGTCATGTGGTTCTCGGCTTGGCGGAAGCGGTCGAAGACGTGCGGCAGGAATTCGGGGCGGATGCCCGGCCCCGTGTCCGTGACCGTGACCTCCGCCTGATTGCCCGCGGCCGCGGTGCGCACCGAGACGCGCCCGCCCTCGGGCGTGAACTTGACGGCGTTCGACAGCAGGTTCCAGACCACCTGCTGCAAGCGGTCGGGGTCGCCCGACACGCGGCCGACCTTCGGATCGAACTTAAGATCGAGCCGGATCGAGCGGGCGTCGGCCGCGGGCCGCACCACGTCGGCCGCGGCCTCGATGACCGAGCGCAGATCGATCGGCTGCACGTCGAGCCGGAGGCGGCCGGCGCTGATGCGCGACACGTCGAGCAGGTCGGCGATGAGCTGCGCCTGCGCGCGCGCGCTCTTCTCGATGACCTCGACGGCGTGGCGGCGGGCGGCCTCGTCGAGGATGCCGAGGCTTAACATCTCGGCCCAGCCCATGATCGAGGTGAGCGGCGTGCGCAGCTCGTGCGAGAGCGTGGCGAGGAACTCGTCCTTCGCGCGGTTGGCCTCCTGCGCGATGCGGTAGAGCCGCTTCTGATCGTCGATGTCGGTGTTGGTGCCGAACCAGCGGACGATGCGCCCCCGCGCGTCGCGCATCGGGAGCGCGCGGCCCAAGTGCCAGCGGTACTCGCCGTCGGACGCGCGGCGCAGGCGGAACTCCACGTCGTAGGTCTCGCCGGTCGAGAGCGCGCGCGCCCAGCGTTCGAGCGCCTCGGGCAGGTCGTCGGGGTGGACGACCTGCTGCCAGCCCCAGCCGAGCAGCCGGTCGGCGTCGAGCGCGTAGTATTCGATCACCTGACGGTTGAGGTAGTCGAGCGCGCCGTCGGGCGTGGCCGTCCAAATCTGCTGCGGGATGGCCTCGGCGAGGAAGCGGTAGTGGCGCTCGCTCTCCTCGGCGGACGAGCGCGCGCCGCGCTCGCGCGCGAGCAACTCCTCGCGGCCCGACTCGGCGGCCTC
>DATCVD010000658.1:0-2256 GCA_036567125.1 Pyrinomonadaceae bacterium
CGGAGCTGGAGAAGCTCGCCGCGAAGGACTCGCACAACTCCTCGCGCCCGCCGTCAACAGACCCGCCGTGGGCCAAGCGCACTAAGAGCCTGCGGCGGCCTTCGGGTAAGCGGCCGGGCGGGCAGCCCGGTCACGCCGGCCACACGTTGCGACTGACGCAGACGCCCCAGCGCGTGGTGACTCACCGCCCAGCGAGGTGCCGCCACTGCTCATGCCCACTGGCGGGGGCGCGGGCCGCGTGCGTCGAGCGGCGGCAGGTCGTAGAACTCATGCCGGCCGGGCTGAGGGTCATCGGGCACAGGGCGGAGGTGGTGCGCTGCTCGTCCTGTGGGCGCAGGACGAAGGCCAGCTTCCCTGCGGGCGTGAGCGCGACCGTGCAGTACGGCCCCTCTCTCATGGCGCGTGCGCTATACCTTCATGACTATCAGCTACTGCCCTACGCACGCACGGCCGAGGCGATGAAGGAGCCGTTCGGCTGCGCGATGTCGGCCGGGACGCTCGCGGCGGCCGTCAGGCGGTGCGCCACGGGGCTCTTTGAGACGGAGTTGAAGATCAAGCGGGCCTTGCGGCGCTCGCCCGTCATCCACGCCGACGAGACGGGGCTGCGGGTCAAGGGGAAGCTCGCCTACGTGCACGTGGCGAGCAGCACCCACCTGACGCACTACGCGGCGGACGCGCGGCGCGGGAAAGCCGCCATCGACGAGATCGACATCCTGCCTGAGTACCGCGGCACCTGCGTCCACGACGGGTGGCCCTCTTACACGCACTACCCAGGCTGCCGCCACGCCCTGTGCGGGGCGCACCTGCTGCGCGAGCTGACATACTTCGAGGAGGTCTCGGCCGAGACGAAGGCGTGGGCCGGGCCGCTGCGCGAGCTGTTGCTCGGGATGACGCAGGAAGTCGAGCGGGTCAGTGCCGAGGGAGGGAAGCGGCTCGCCGCCGAACGGCTGGCCGAACTGAGCGAGAGCTACGACCGGCTCGTCGCCGGCGGGCAGAAGGCGGAGCCGCCGCCCGACGTGCCAGAGTTGGTTCGCAGGCAGGCGCGCAGCCTGCTGCTGCGGCTGGACAGGCGGAAGGATGAGGTGCTGCGCTTCCTGACCGACTTCTCCGTACCCTTTGATAATAACCAAGCCGAGCGCGACCTGCGGATGGTGAAGCTCCGGCAGAAGGTCTCGGGCTGCTTCCGCACCGGGGAAGGCGCGCGCCGGTTCTGCCGCATCAGGGGCTACGTCTCGACGATGAGGAAGCAAGGCGGAGGTGTGCTAGAAGCGCTCGCAGGGGCGTGCCGCAGGAAGCCGCTAAGTGTCAGAAAACGCACGGGATAGCTGAATAGTTACCCTATTGACTGATCCGTTCACTTAGTCCAACATCTACCTCGATTTTGCACGCAAAACTTGTCCGAGAGGCTCCCAACCCTTCTCTACTGAAGCCTTGACCCCTCAAATCTCGCCCGACGGGAAAGTCGCAGACAGGCGGTTTGACCCGCGCACGGCCGCGCCCTTCGTCTACAAGTCGACGTCGGAGGAGACGAGGCGGGCCTATCGGCGCACCCTCCTGGAGTTCTTCCGCTTCGTCGGGACGCGTCACCCGGCGGATGTCGCGCCCGGCGAGGTGCTGCGCTGGAGGGACTCTCTGCGCTCGTAGCGGAAGAGCGCGGCGACCGTCTCGTTCAAGCTCTCTGTGGTGCGCTCGTTCTTCAAGCATCTGTGGGCGGCTATTGTCGTCGCGCTCAACCTAGCCGCGACGAGGCTGGTGCCGCCTCCGTGTGGGGAACTGTTTATAAGTGGCCGTCCAGAAATTTACTGATCTCGGCCTGCGCGATCTGGGAACCCCAGCCGTCGAAATTGTAGTCGAAGCCGTGATTGGCCCACGGCAGGTGGACGTAGGTGAACGGCACACCCGCCGCCGCCAACTTCGGGACGATGCGCCCGACGTTCTCGGCCCGGACGACTTGATCGCGCCCGCCGTGCAGGAACAAGGTGGGCGGCGACTGCGCGCCGACGTGTTCAACGGGAGAGGCCGACGCGTAGACTTCGGGCGCGGAGGCCGGCGACCCGCCCAGATAGTTCTCAAGCACGCGCCGGGTGTCAATCACGTCCGGCCGCCCCGGGTGCTCGTAGGCCCAGGTCAGATCGGTGGGGCCGTAGAAGGAGACGACGGCGCGCACGCTCGTTTCCCGCGCACCGCACGAGCCGGGCCGGAGCGCCGGGTCGTTCGCGGTGTAGGCGGCGAGCAGCGCCAGTTGCCCGCCCGAAG
>DATCVD010000659.1:0-42798 GCA_036567125.1 Pyrinomonadaceae bacterium
TGCCGCCGACGAGCCAGCCGGAGCCGGCGCGGAAGCATGGGCGCGGGAGCCGGCCGAGCAGTTGTGCCAACTCCTCGTGCGCGGGCCGCGACGCGAAGCCGAAGGCCGAAGGCGCGGCCGCTACCGTCTCCCCAGAGAACGCCGCGCCTATCCAGCAATCGAGCAGATCGAGGCGGCCCTGCGACGCGGCGGCCGCCCCGGCCACTTCGCCCTCCTGCGCGGAGGCGCGCCTGATCACCGGCACTGACTCAGTTGATGACTCCGGCGCGGGCCCGTGCTCGTCGCGCAGGCCCGCGCCGTCGTTGGCGTCCGTCGCCGCGAGCGGCGCGAGCCGCGCGAGGCCGGCCGACACCTCTTCGACGGAGAGTGATTCGGGCTGCGTGACGAGCGCGGCTCCGATCCCGTCCGCGAGCAGCGCGCGAAGCAGGTCGGCGCAGTTCCATCCGAACCGCTCCCAGACCTCGCCGCCCGGATCGAGGAGCAGCGAGAAGGCGTAGGAGCGGCCGGAGTCGGTCACCTGTCGCAGGCGGTAGATGAGGAAGGGCTGACAATCTTCGAGCACGCCGAGGCCGTAGATGCGGCTCGCGCCAGGCAGCCCGTAGGTGTCTTCGAGGGCGTCGCGCGGGATCGAGGGCCACGCGCCGACGCGCCTGCGCTCGGTGTAGCTCGTCCCGCCGTGTGCCAGTAGTCGCATCTCTCGCGCTTTCAGCCGCCCGCCCGATCCGTTCCCTTCAACCCTTGTCGCCGCGGTCGATCTGGCCCCACTCCACGTCGAGGCAGCGGCAGATGAACTTCGCCAGCCCGTGCGATCTGGGCAGCGCCTCCTGCCGCGCGGGCGTGTAGGAGCCGGGCAGGTTCTCCGTCCAGACGAAGAAGATCTCCTCCACGTCTTTCAAACGCTCCTTGAGCTGACGCCTGTTCCCCGAAGGGTGGGTCGAGAGCCACTTCTCCAGGAGCGCGCGCGCCTCGGAAGAGCGCGCCGGGAAGAGTTTTGTCCAAGCCTTGCGCAACGATCCGCGGTCGCGGCCGACCGCGCTCAGGTCATCGGCCAAGTCCACGACCTGCCCCCAGTCCGCCTCGCCGATCTGCCGCCTAGCGCGGTCGAGTTGCGTGACGACGAGGTAGCAGACCTGCTTGCGCTCGGCCGCCTTGCGCAGCCGCTGCACCGCCACCTCGATACTCTTCTCGGAGAGGTGACTCTCGGCCGGCTGCCGTGCCTTGCCCTCCTCGGGCGACTCGGTCGGCTCCTCGTCCAGTTCCAGCACCGCGGTGGCGGCCTGCTGCCGGACGGCCTTCGCGTCGGCGTCGAGTCCGAAAATCTCGGCCGCGTTAACGACGACGGCGACCTTGTCGAGCGTGTCGGTCGCTACGTCGTCGTGCTCGAAGACCTCGCCGGCCTTGTCGTAGAAGGCGAGAGTGTGCCAGTAGGGGCGGAAGCCCTGCGAGCCGAAGATTTCGGCGAACGAAGCATGCACGTCCTCCTTCAAGAACCGCTTCGAGCCGTGCCAGGCGACCCGCGCGACCCGTCGCGCTCTCTCCTGCCACCCGCGCCCGCTTGGCCGCGCGTCGATCCCGCCGAAGCCGGCCGGCTTGAAGAAGGCCACCTTCAGGTTGCGCGTGCCGTGCGGCGTGCCCTGCGGGAGGAAGATCTCCGTGACGCCGCGGCTGAGCAGGCTGCTCAGGTGCAGCGTCTCGACATACCAGCGGAAGCCGTAGCCGGTGATCTCGCCGACGCGGCGCGAGAAGCTGAAGTCGTTCAGATCGACGAACCCGCCCGCGTAGCCGTGCGGGTTGAGCGCCTGCACGGCGAGGATCGTCTTGCCGGCGTTGCGCGCGCCGGCCAGCTCGATGAAGCGGCCGACGCGCGAGCTTCCGTTGCGCTCGCCCGTCGCGCGCAGCAGCATCAGCGGGAACCACATCTCGGGGCGGTCGCCCGGCAGGTTGCGCAGCCGGCCGAGCAGCCAGTGCTGGACGAAGATCGGCTGGAAATCGCCCGTCCCGAAGTCGGTCGAGAACTCGACCCTGCTCTGGTGCGCGTCGCCGGGGACGTCGACTCGGCGGCCGTCCCAGAACGGGTTGTGCTCCTCACAACCCGCGTGGCGCAGGAAGACGCCCTCGGCGATCTGGTCGGGGCTTTCGCAGTCGGCGTCGGGGCAGAAGATTTTGTAGGGCAGGAGGTGGGGCTGGCAGTCGAAGGTCTCGTCGCGCTCTGGGTGGAGTGTGCAGTGACGCGTTAGCTCGTGCCGCTCGTTGAGCGGCTTGAGGCAGAGGGGGCAACGATAGCTCACGGTTTGCGACTCCTACCGGTGAGTGTAGTGACCGCCGGCCGGTTGTGCGCCGCGGCGGCGCATGTCTCGCGCCGGGTTCCGCCGAGGTGCGGTAAGGTGAAGCATCCATCCGGGCGCGCGCATTATAATGGCGGGGCCACACCCTTTCAATCCCAATGTCCGCCGCTAGGGCCTTTGATCGTGCCATGGATCGAGGATGGATCAGAAGCCGTGAGCCGTGCCACCTTAGCGACGAACTGATCCGATCGGTTCTCAACCGTGCACCTTCTACAGTTCACTTTTTACGAATCCACTATGTAATCCAAGTTACCAGTTGAGACTTAGCGAGTTCTTTGAGGGCACAGGCAAATCCCTCCTCTCCATCGCCAAGCGAGAGTAGGAGGCGGAATTATGTACTTCCCCCAGCCGGCGCTGCCGGCGTGACATTCCGTCCGGCTGAACCCGCCTCCTACTCTTGTCAGGAATCCTAAGCGATAAAATGCGGCGAGCGGGTGTTTTAGCTTTGACGCGCAGCCTAGTCGAAGCTGCGTAGCTTGCCCTCGTCTTCACTGATCCACCCTTCGAGCCGGTCTATGTGCTGTTCGATGTCGGCGACCTTACCCTCGGCCTCCTCCAGCCACCCCTCGGCCCTCTCCCTGAAACTGTCACTCCAAGCAGACGCGATCTGATCTCTTAAATCGTCGCACCTTTGCTGGTGCCGTCTGAGGGCGTCACGGGCTTTGGAGAGCTTTTCTTCATTCTTATCAATGTTCGCGCGTATTCTTTCCTTTGCGGCTTCGCGCCGCGCCTTTCCCTCTTCCCAAGCACGCCGCTTTTCTTCTTGGATTTTGGCCCGCTCTTCTCTGTACTGTTTGTATTGCTCCCAGTAGGCGTCGTGACTCTCCCGGATCGAAACGATCCGCTCGTGTATTTCTGCCTTGTGCTCCCGCGTCATTTCGTGCTTGACGGATTTGAAGAGACCGCCGGCTTCCCGCAGCCGCTTGCCCTTCCACTTCATATCATCGGGTGTTGTCCTTAACAGCCCCAGAGAGACAATGTTAGCGATGGTTTCGACGACGCCGTCGTATTCCGCGTCCCGCAGGTAGCCGTTAATTTCACCGAAGTGTTTTTTAGACTTTTCCTCGGCAAGTTGGCGCTTAGTGCGGTAGGCCTCTTCTCTGAGGTTGAAGAATCTTTGCCAGGCCGCGTCTCTTCCCGCCTTCGTTGGGTAGCGTATCTTCTTTTTGAAGTCCTCTTGAATCTCCTTAATCAGGTCGAAGGTCTCATCCCACTTATGGAAGCCGAAGAAGTTAAAGCCCTGGGCTTCGCTGACCAATGAATCGAGCCTGTTAATCTTGCGGTCGAGGTCTTCGTGAGTCGTTTCCCAGAACATAATGCACCTCATCACAGGCACCAATCGCGACTCGCTGGCTTCCGGAGGCCCTCTATCGCCTCCAATCAGCTTGGTATGTGGCGGCGCCGGCAGGCGGAGGGCTTGTGCGTCTGGTGTCGCCGTCACTAGCTATTAAAGTCGGGTAAGTCTCAATGCGCACGCGGTGCCACGATTCCTCACATTCTATTCACCTATTGGGCTGGATCATCGCCCACATTTTTTTGGGAGCGCCTCATGGGTGGTTTCAGGCCTCTATTGCCCAGGAATGCCTGCATGGCCGCCCAACACCAAGCATATAGAAGTAGCTAATGCCCTGCGGTCGTCTCGCCGAGACACCTACTTCTCCAATAAAAAGTTCTCCAACACTAGAGCATCAAGACCGCTGCGTTTAAAAACTGAGATCGCGTCTTTAGCGTCATACACAATTGGCTCACCGGCCAAGTTGAACGAGGTATTTATAACTGCCGGAACGCCGGTCAACGTATTGAAGGCACTTATCAGAGACCAAAACCTAGGGTTAGTTTCACGTCGTACAACCTGCGGGCGCGCCGTCCCGTTGACGTGAACCGCCGCAGGGATAAGCCTCTTAGCTTTCGGAGTCACTGGGAATGCCGCTAACATGAAGTCGGCGGCACGGGGCGCATCAAATTGGAAGAACTCTCGTGCGTGTTCCGCCAATACGCTTGGAGCCAGAGGTCTCCACGCCTCCCTCCCCTTTACTCGATTGAGAGCCTCGAGATTGTCTCTTCGCCGGGGGTCCGCCAGAATGCTGCGCGCGCCCAAGGCTCTAGCGCCTATCTCACCACGACCCTGAAACCAACCGACGAATCGTCCGCTTGCCAAGAGGTTGGCGGTGCGCAAGCACAAGTCAGCCAAAGGCAGATGGCTTGTACGGACGCCAGCGGTGGCGATAGCTTGTTCGACCTCACGATCTTCAAACCCGGGCTGCCAGTAAGCGTGGTCAAGCCTACATGGAGAATCCCAACCATTACCGCCCTCGTAATGTGCGGCGAGAGCGGCACCTAAACTAACCCCCGCATCGTTCGTCACGGGGGGAACATGTAAATCAGTCAACATTCCCGCTGTCAACAGCTTGCCGTTAAGCGTGCAGTTGAGGCCCACACCGCCGGCAAGAGCGAGACGGCTAATGCCCGTAGCTTCACACCAATGTTGGACAAGCCCTAATACGGCATCTTCCAGTGCTGCTTGCGCGGACGCGGCGAAATCAACGTAGTTCATAACGTCCCCGCCGGGGTTGGGGTATGAGGGCATGCTGCTCTTCGAAAACCACTTTTTGAGGAATACTCGTTGCTGGAGTATGTGCCGCTTAACACGCGGGTGCGGGCGACGGATGTCGTCGAATGCGTACTGCCCGCCCTTAGTGGATAGCGGCATCTTCTGACCGGGAGTGCCATAGGAAGCTAGGCCCATAAGTTTCCCACCATCCCAGATGGTAAATCCGGCCCACTCCGCAGCCTCACCGTAAAAATTTCCTAATGATTGGGTAATATCCCAAGTTGCCAAGACATGCAGTTTCGACTCACGCACAAGCCCCACAGTAGTTGAATTGGTCTCGCCGTTTCCGTCTATTACAAGAACAATAGACTCCGCGAAGCCACTGGTCCCGAATGAACTGGCCGCGTGTGCGATATGATGAGGGATATAAGCTATCTTGGGCTTCCGTTTACGAGGAAACTGCTGAATCGGTAAGAGCCAACGGACAAATTCGTCCTCATCAAAGGCGCACCCTGCAATGGATTTTCTAAGGCGTTCGTCCCACCCCACCGCCACCGCGCTCAAGTCATCCACTGTAATGCCAGCAGCGTTTAGGCACGCTTCTACGGCTCCAGTCGGTAACTCACCGAACGCCCTTTTGCGGCGGCTTAGGCGCTCCTGCTCTAGCATGACCACAATGCGGCCATCTTTTACGATTGCAGCAGCTGCGTCATGTCGCCCGCTATTAACTCCCAAGATGTACATATCCGTTAACATGCCATTGCGCTATTAAATGTTTATTTCAGCATCATTAAAGCCATTACCCCAGCGGGGGTCGAAAAACATGCACTAGTTTCTTCCACTAATGGCCGAACATTTTTCTGCAACCGCGATGACATGCAGTAACCTTTCCGGGTCCGAAACCTCTTTAGACAGTGCCTGCTCTTCAGCAAAATAGACCGAGCCGAACCCAGCCTCCGCGAGCAAGGCTTTGATCACCTTTACATCGAAAATCGTGCACCGGAAGTTCTCATCGAACCTTTCATACAGACCAGACTCTAGGCGTATAAACCCTGTCACACTTGCGTAACCATGCTCCCCCCCCGGGTAAGTCTTACGATTGATCAATACCGTCTCTGGCATCGCAGACACGAGGACGCTGTTCCACCTCTCTGAGATCCCTAACCGCGTGTTCAAATCAAAAATAAAGACGCCGCCGTCGATTAGCGCGCCGGATATAGAGGCAAGGCAGCCCCTTAGGGCGTCGAGGTCGCGGAAATGATTAATCGTATCGCGAGTCGCAACCGCCATTCCGAAGCGTTGGGGCAAATCGAAGCATGACGCATCAGCTTGCAGGATCTCTCCCTGCCCATTTGATATAAAGGGTGAGATGTTTTCTCGAGCGTAGTGCAGCATTCCCGGCGAGTTGTCGAGCCCCAAGACTTTGTATCCTCTGTCTAGGAAGTATCGGGCGAGCTGCCCGGTTCCACACCCGACGTCGAGGAGCGTTTTATTGCTACCGCAAACCCGGTGTGAGTCAAAGTACTCGAGGAGACGAGGAGCTATGCGGTTTGCGAACTCGACCGAATTCTGGTTGTAGACTCGTGCGAATGAATGTCCGTACGATGACATGGGGCGTGCGCCTTTCCTGTCTAGCCCAAATCCATCATTCTGTGGCGACTTATGCGCCAGGCGGAGGGTTGGAGATACAGAGTGCTCGCCTCCGCTGATGCGCTTAGGAGGCCGGGGGCGGATCCATGTACTCCCTGTGGTCAGCAGACGCGGCGTCAATCAAGGCACCCGTGCTGTGATAACCGATTGCGTAGCGGCCGAGATCAGGTTGGTACTGCTTGTACTGACTCAGCGCGGCACGTTTAGCAGACTGCCAATCAGGGTGTAAATCTAGGGCGAGAGGTGCCTTTCTTTTGTCCGGCGGGGTTAAATAAGTGTAGATCCGGTGAAAGGTTAAGAATTTAAGCTCCTCACGCAGCGAGAGTGCGGCCTCATAGCAAGCCATGTGGGTCGGCTGGAAACTGCCTGCGGCCCTCGATCTGGGTAGGCAAATCGGGTCGGTGTTGCCGCTAGTAAAATGGTGGCGGGCTGCCGGGTAGGTCGAGGCAAATCGCCTCGCCACCTCTCTGATGCCACTTACCAAATGCTCGTACGACTTGAAGCCTTGAGAGCCTACATCGGGGAGTCCCCTTCCATCCCCGATTATAAATGTCTTGTCTGCCCCTAAGGCGTTGGCACTGGATATAAATTCGATCTTGCGTGCCCACGTCAGCTGCTCCATAGTCAAGGAAAATTGATGAATGGTCTTATGCCACGTACAAAAGACTTGTCCGTTCAAGATTCTTAGCGTTTTTTCGTTATAGCCGTCTGTTAGAAGTACCAGATACACTTGCCCCCCCGCCTCCCTGTGTTTTGATATTGACCCCGCCATGCCAATGGCTTCGTCGTCAGGGTGAGGAACATAAAAGATGGCTGGGCTCGTCTTCATTTAAGATCAACGGGCTGCTTCGTAGTTCTGCCCTTAACCGTAGTTAAGGACCTATGGCTATTAGGCGCCCCCCCTTTCTCTTTGCCCATTCCTAACTTAGGTTTAAGCGACTCCACGACATAGGCTAGCTGATGTAAGTACTCTAGGGCGCAAATCACCGGGATTATCGCTAGACCGTTCCAGCCCAATGTGATTAACGACCGCCTTGCTCGACGGATTGTCTCGAAAGGGCGATTAATACCCACGACAGGTTCGGTCAAAATGTCAGAGTAGGTTGTTCGGAGGCGGTGCTGATACTTACCTGAGCGAAACGCCTTTGACAATGCGTCCAATACTGATTTGGTATGATTATGTTTTATTGCCATCTGAGGCAGGTAAACGCACGGGAGCCCGCGCGCGAGCAGCCTTAAAGCCAGTTCTTTGTCATGCATCATTTTGAAGGACGGGTTGAAATTTCCAGCGTCCTTCAGGGCTGACGCGCGAACTGCGGAATTGCCACCTGATAAGAAGTCAGCTAGGTGGTAGTTTGCCGGAGACTTTATGCCGAACCGCCTCTCCAAAGTCAGTTTGGTGTGACTCTCTAACAGCCGACTGTACCTGGCATCATAGAGGCTCTGCCTGAATGCGGACAGGGGATGCCTCTGATCCACCGCGTCAATGAACCCTGTGGCTGCTACTATTGCGGCGCATTCCTGGAAGTGCTGCGCTATGGTAGACGCCCAAAGAGGCGAAGGTACGCTGTCGTCATCGAGGAATCCAACCACCTCCCCCTCTGCTAACCTCACGGCAGCGATGCGAGCCTGAACAGCACCACGCTCCGCGCCGGGCAGCTTGGAATACCGGATATTTAATAAGTGGCTAAATCTGATCAGAACATTACTGTAGTCGCCCAAGAATTCCGGCTTTGAGTGGTCATCAACGATAAGTATTTCGTACGGCGGGGGATGTACCTGTCCAGCGAGCGCTGTCAAGCAATTAAGTAAGTCGATCGGCCGATTGCGCGTGGGTATGACGACGCTCAAGTAAAGGGCGGGCATAAAGTCGTTACTCCGAATTTAGAATTCACCGCCGGCATCCGGAAGCGGGTGGTTCGTCAGTCACTCTCACACTTAAGACGCCAGTGGACGGCGGTCGATGAAAAGACTGCTCTCCCCTTTTGCCCCTCGTTAGCAATCAGATCCAAAACAGAAACCATAGGGGTGAACGGGCCATGCAGCTGCCCGTAAGGGACTTTTAGATAGTTCATATACTCGATCCTTATCCCTCTATCCTCGAACGTGCCGTGATCTAGGTAGCGGTCCTTAACCCTCTGGTTACCCGCGCCGCAAATGTAGGTAGTGCCGCCGAGGGCTTTGACGATACCTAGAACCTTCTGGGACTTCGCCCCGCTGGCTCTGATGAGCGATGAGCGGGTAAAGCCCCGGCTAGGCACCAGCCCGAAATACGCGCAAACAGACTCAATACTCCCGATAGACAATTCGCTGACGAGTGTCCATTCACTCCGCGAGTAAACACTCTCTACCAGCCCGAGCATATCCGACCTAAACCGGGCCTTACGATACTGATGAGCCAAGACGTCTATGTGGCGCCGCCGCCAATCTTGGCGGTTGTCGACTCTAACCTCGTTTATTCTCTGCCCGAGGTGCAACCCCTGCACAGGAACAGTCAGCCACCTCGGCCCTTCAGGGGTCTTAATTAGCGAGCGATTCGTGAACCCGCCTTTTGAAAACGACACGTCGTCGAGATGGACATAAATGTCGGCAATGCGGATTTTCTCAAATGTTCCCACCCATGGGAAAAACGTCGGTTGTGAAATAACGACTCTCATGGACGACGATCAATTGATAAGCGGTGACAGAGCATTGCCTAGGACCTCGGCGAGCCTTACGAAGCCCAGATCTGTCGGGTGTGTCCCGTCAACCGTAGCCTCACCGTCGTCCCCCAACAAGCGGTCGCCCGCGACGTACGAGATGTGCTTCAACCCTCCCTCGACGACCCGCCTGTAGACGTCGCGTAAAATCGCCCGGCTTAAAGAATTACGCTCCGCCAGCTTTTTCACTGCCCAAGCGTTCGCGTAGGTGCGGTCTTCAACTAGTACTATTGGTACAGATGGGTTCAGGCGGGCGAGACGGGTGACGAAATCCTCAGCCCTCTCCTTGACCAAATGCGGCTCCATGTTAGGAAGGCAGTCGATTACAATCGCTTTGGCTTTGATCTCCGAAAGAAGATCCGCGAATAGGTAGTCCATTTTTCCGCGACCGGAAAAACCTAGATTTACAAAGGGGGTGTCGAGGCACCGGCTAAGGATTGATGTGTGACACATTCCGGGGCGGGAAGCGGCTATGCCGTGAACTATCGACGTCCCATACACAACTACGGCGGCCTCTGTCTTGGTCTCAACAGGGCAGAATTCTGCCCCCTCCACAACACCAATAGATAAATCGTAGACGCCATTGAATAGAGGTAGGTAAATTCGGAAGGTGCGGGGCTCGCGGGTCAGGCCATACGTCAGGCGCAGTTTCACCTCTGGGTAGACTTCGGGCTGCCCTACGGCGACCCAGCGCCATTCTCCCTCTTCGGCTCGCGCGTATAAGTCGATCCCACTGACGGACGTTGCCGGCATGTGGGGCATTGCCAACCGCTCAGATAGCAATGTCCACCTAGCGTGCACTTCGGGAGAGTCTGTTATGAAGTCGGTGTACAGACCTGTCGAGTGTCTGCCTAACTCCCAGACTTCGGCAGGCACGCCGCGCCGGGCGTGTGCAGGAAGGCGACCGTAAAACTCGGGGGTGTGCTCCCATCCCTTCCCCCCAACCCCCCAGTCGCGGACGTCGTGCCATCGCAGTTGAGTGGACATCCTGTAATTCACATATGCTGTTGTCTTTTTACGACGGGATGATATTGGGCTTAACCGTCCCTAGGTCTACCACCTGCCCACCGACCCGCACTTTTGTCACCCTGACGTAATAGTCTCCGGTCCCGACTAGTAGCCCGCCCTCGTGTCCGCGTACCCTGCCGGCATCACCGCATGAACGGATGGTGGAGATGGTGACACCCGCAACACACAGCTCCCCCCCTTCGTACCGCAACAAGACGCAAGGGTATGGTGACAGTCCACGGACCCAGTCAATGACACGGCGAGCGGGCATCCCCCAGTTAATAATCCGCGCCGCCTCCCGCGGACCCGCGTAGCTCGCGAGCGATTCATCCTGCGGTACACCCGCGAGTCTGGGATTATCCGTCAGCAACCTATGACACTCGGCGGCAATTTCACCAATCACCTCGCCGCATTTGTGCCTGAGCGTCTCGCCATCATCCCCCTCAGAGATGGGCACCCTGATTTGCTTTATGATCGGCCCCGCATCAAACTTCGACGTCATGAAGTGGGCGGTGCATCCCCCCATGTTGAGTCCCTCAATGAGTTGCCATTCGATCGGGCAAGGCCCCCTGTAAGCGGGTAAATACGAGGGGTGAAAATTTACCCACCCGAGAGGTGGGAGCCTCAACAGGTCGGGGCCTATTCTCTGCCCCCAAGAACAGCAGAAAATAACCTGGGGATTCAAATCCTTCACTTGCGAAATGAGTTCATAATCTAGGTTTATATTGGATGTTAATGCGAGCCGCAGGCACTTCTCTTTAGTCGTTTGCTCGACTAAATTGGCGTAGTCGTTTGGCGGCCGAGTTACTACCAATTGGGGTATAACCCCGCGCGCTACCATCCCAGCTAACGCCCGGCCGCCGAGTATATTTTGCCCGACGAACACAAAATTCATTCCAGCGCGTCCCCCAGGCGGCCTACCACCTGTTCGAACACTTTATCCATATCCGACAAATCCCCCCTGCGTCCGCACTCCAACAATTCGAGCAATAGGGTCTTGGCAAGTTGATAAACGAAGTCGCGAGCCGCTGACGCGCGGGACGCACCGCGAGTTGAACTTGCTTCTAAGTGGGGGAGGGATAGGGACTCGAACCCGAGCATGAGATCGCGTATCTGCTTCACTGAAGGGTCGAGGTAGGCAGCCTTATAGAATGGGAATTCGCCTATTAACAGCCCAGACTCTGCGAGCTGCCGCTGGAGCGGCGTCCCCGGGTAGACCCGGACTGACTGTAAAAACAGCGTGTAATCGCCGCGCCCCAGATCGGAGACGAAACGCAAATTCTGCTCCAGCCCATCGAGCGTTTCAAATGGGCTGAAGAAGATGTACCCGAGGACGTACTCGACGCCGAGTTCGTCGAGGGTGCGAAGACGCTCGCGGATCGAGTCGGGCCTGTAGCCTTTTCGGAAGTTTGAGAGTGCCGCCTCCGACGCGCTCTCAACGCCGACGAAGACTTTTTTCAGCCCCGATTTCTTCAGCACCTTAAAAACATCACGTTCTATGCTGTCAACGCGGCAATCAATCATGTACTGGATTCGGAGATCCCTGCGCAATAATTCCTCAGCCACCTCCAGAGCATGTGCGCATCCGGCAGCTCCTTTCGAGAGGTACAGGTCATCTACAATTGTTACTGATTTCGCGCCGAAATCCTGGACGAGCATCTCGATCTCGTCAACGACAGACGTCGCCGAGCGTTGCCGCCAACGAGCACGCGGCGCGTACCCTTCCCCTATAGGGACAGCACCTGTAGTACAGAAAGTGCAGAGGTACGGGCACCCTCGCTTTGTAAAAACCCCCAGAGACATTCCAAGCCCCGTAACACGATGGGCGTCGTATCGGGTCACCCAAGGCAGTATGTCAAGATCTTCTAAAGGTGGGCGCGGCTTGTTACAAACTATTCCGTTGCCCCTTCGAAAGGACAGCCCCGGCACCTGTGCCAGATCGCCGCCTGTTTGCAGTGCACGAGCCAGTTCCTTGACTGTCTCCTCTCCCTCACCCCGGACCACCGAGTCGAATTCCGGGTAGAGACGCAGCACAAGTTCGTGGTTGAGTGTGGCGAAGTCATGCCCGAGCGTGATATGTCCCGTGTACCCAGCGTCGCGCAGGGCGCGGGCCATCCACAAATTTTCTCCGAACACGTCCAGCGGTCCGGTGAAGCCGATTACGTCGTACCTCTCCCTTTGCGCCGTATTTAGGGTCTGCCTAAGAGTCGCGTGTAAGCCGACACAGGCGTTTAGGACATCCACCCTGTGACCGGAGCTTTCGAGCGAGGCCTGAAGGCTCTGCAGGCCAAGGTGCTCCCCGGGCATCGTCGAAAATCCTTCTGGTCTTCCCGACTCTACCGTGAGCAACCTGTAATAGGGCATCGATGGTAGATCCGGGTCTATGCCCTGAACGCCCTTACCCCGGCTTAGGGTCGGCGGGTTGACGAGCAAGATGTCCATCAGCTTGCCTCGGCTGAGACATGAAGAAGCCGACCGCCGCCAGCTCCTTTGCAGTCGCCCCCTGCCGATTCCCACGGCAGGAAGGCAACTCTGTCCTTCTCGAACAGTTCACAGGCCCGGGCGTATTCTTGCGGATTACCGATGTCGAGCCAGTGCCCGTCGTGGCGGTAGCCCATCACCTTGTGACTGTCGCTGATCAACTGAAGTACCAGTTGCGGTATGTCCATCGCCTCACCGGGCTGCACGTACCCCAGCACGGACGGCTCGCAGACGTAAACACCCATACTGATCGAGTACCGTCTTTCCGGCTTTTCGGTATAGCTGATCAGCCTTCCTGCGGGATCCAATTCCACAACGCCGACGTCAATGCGGTGCCGCAAGGTGTGCGTGCCGATGGTTAAAGCACTCTTGTGTCGGCGGTGAAACTCAACCATCGAGCTGTAGTTAAGCGAGGTCAGGATGTCCCCGTTTATGAGCAGAAATGTATCATCGGCACCGCGCATCTGACCTATGGGGCCGGCGGTACCAAGTGGCCTCTCCTCTTTAACAAAAGAAAGACTAATGCCCGGCAGGGTATGAGATATAGTGCCCACGTAGGCTTCGATCAGTTCCGCCAAGTAGCCGAGTGTGAGGACTGCTTCGCTAAACCCGTAATAACCAAGCTGACGTATTATGATGTCCAAGATCGGGCGGTCACAGACAGGCACAAGCGGCTTCGGCAACACGAACGTGTGGGGAAGTAACCTAGTGCCTAAGCCGCCTGCCAGTATTACTGCTTTCATGTGGGCTCCATAGTTACCGTTGCAGGGTTTCGGATGATCAGGCAGCCCGTGCCGCAATCGCAAAGCCGGTGCCAAGCACGTAAATTAGTGCTATTAGGGGCCGGGCGCGAGAGTAAAGAAAGGTCTCAAATCTCATAGTGCCCCGTCCTGTACCTGTCCAGGTTATTCTCGATCCAACTTAGGGTGCAGGTTAACCCGGCATTCAAAGAGATCTGTGGACTCCAGCCAAGCAAGGAAGTGGCCAGCGTACTGTCTGCCCGCAGCCTATTAACCTCACTGCGCGCGGGGCGCAAACGCTGCTCTTGCAAATTGATCCGGTAATCCCTGCCGGCTAGGTGAGCGATTTTTTTTGTCAAATCTGCGACTGAAATTTCGGAGTTCGAGCCCACGTTGAAGGTGCCGCCCACTGCACTATCGACCGTGGCTGCTTTGAGGAAAGCGCTGACGGTGTCGGCTACAAAGGTAAAATCTCTCGTCGCACTTATGTTGCCGAGGCGAACTGTACCATCCACCAGCAGCTGGGTGATGATGGTGGGGATTATGGCGCGCGCAGATTGTCTAGGGCCGAATATATTGAAAGGACGGAGCGTAATAGCAGGAAGGCCGAATGAGGTATGGAAACTCTCCACCAGCTTCTCAGCGCCAATCTTGCTGGCAGAGTACGGCGACTGAGCCTGAAGCGGATGTTTCTCATCGATCGGCACGTACGATGCCGTTCCGTAAACTTCGCTTGACGATGCGTACACTACCCGCCTGACTCCACGGCGGCGCGCAGACATCAAGACGTTAAACGTCCCCATGACGTTGGTCTCTATCACTTCTCTGGGATGTTCGTAAGAGTAGGGAATACCGATCAATGCACCTAAGTGAAACACGGTGTCGACGCCCTTGGTGGCTCCACAGACGGCTTCAGCATCGCGTAGATCCCCGGCGACGACTTCTATGGATTTTCGTTTCGCGGGAGGTAGGTCCTCGAGACATCCGAATTTAGGTTTAGATGTGTACCGGACGAAGCAACGGACAACAGCCCCGCAGTCAACCAATTGCTCAACTAAGTGACTTCCCACGAATCCCGCGGCCCCGGTCACGAGAACGACGTTACCTTGAATGCTCAATTCAACTCTCCCTGGCTCACGACGAAATATTGTCCCTTGTATTGGTTCAATGGTTCAGGGCTTCGATCAAGCAGTCCCTTTCCGCCTCATAAGAATAGTAGGCCCTCGAACGCTCCCACCCACAGCGTCCCATCGCGGCCCGAAGGCGCGGATCGCCCGCCAATTTCAGGAAGGCGGACGCTTGCGCTGCGACATCTCCGGCCGGTGTGAGTATTCCCGTCTCACCGTCCACGACGGTGTACCTGATCCCCCCCACCGGGCAACTCACAACCGGCAGGCCCATGGCCATGGCTTCCACAACCGACACGCCAAACGCCTCCACCTGTCCCGTAATGTCCCCGCGCATTGAGTGCTGAGTGAACACGTCAGCCTCGTTGAAGGCGCGGCGGGCTTCCTCGTCGCTAACGAATCCGAGGATGGCGATTCTATCCCTCCAAGCGCTCTTAGCCCGAAGTTTTTCGCACGCGCAGCGCAGCGGACCGTCGCCAATCATAATCAGGCGGCCCGTGAGACCTCGGTCACATGCCAGCTCAAATGCTTGGATTGTTCGATCCGGTGCCTTACAGTCTATTAGGCGACCTAGGTGAAGTATGGCGATGGCGGAAGACGGCGAGTGCGATTTAGGCCTATCGGGGATCTCAACCCCATAATTTTTAACGATGATGCTTGCCTTTGGGATTTTCCAATGGCTCAGCACCTCTCGGACGTATGGGCTGCATATTATCGTGGCCCGCGCAGCCAAACTCTCGAAGGCAGTGCGGTACTCAGGGGGGTGCATGTGTTCCTGCGTATCCCTGCCGTGAACATGGATAAAGAGTTTCGGTCTTGCCGCGGCTAAGACGTCCCTGAACAGCACTGCTACTGTACCGTACTGACAGAGGATCGAATCGCATCTGTAGCTATCCAACACATTTTGCAGCCGTCTGATTTGGGTCTCGTGACAGGGTTTATCATCAGCTCTTATTCCGGTCGGCGGCGAGTCCCCGGCCAATCCGAGTAGAGGTATTCCATGCCACTCCGAATCGCCGTAAAGGCGCGCTGCGGCGATCGCACGGAGCATGCCCGCATCCATGAGCATTCTCAACTGGCGTTGCAGAAACTTCTCGGAGGGTGCTTGCCAGCTTCCCATTAAGAAGAGCACAGATCTCATCTCTGGTGGTTAGGCCGTTTAAGCCCGCGCGCATTCTCAAAGGAATGCCAAAGCAGCAGTACCCTTGAAATCCCAGATCATTCGTTGGAATCAAATCCTAACTGTCATATGCTAATGCCGAGAAACACCGTAAACCCTACTACCCCAAGCCTGTCAGGGGAATAGAGCTAACGGGTGTGTGTCTCTGAGCCATAACGTCGTGAGGGAGCCGGAAGAATCTCCGCCGGTATTTACTGTGCGTCTGTTTCGCTTGGCGGTTTTGGCTCGTGAGATCTAGCTACGAGGTCGGGCTCGACCGAGCCTCCAAACTGTACTACCGCTTCCCCTCGAGCCTCGATAGCGTCGGCGTCGAGCTCTTCTGAAGGAATGCTGTTGTCCAATTTATTAACCTCAGTGAGTGATAAATTCAATAAGGGCATGTGAGTTCACCATTACTTGAGCTGGGGCGGAGGGTTAGTCAAAAGGATCACGCTAGCACCGGCTCCCAAGGGTTAAACACCCACGGCCTACCGCAATCGAGATTCTTGCAGGTATGAGGTGAGCACCCGCAGAGTCGCTGCGCCCGGCATAATCGTAGGGGAAGACCGTCTACTTATTACGCCGAGGCCGGCGGAGAATATAATCAACCTTTTCCGAAGTCAATCTTTTTATCGCGGCGGGAGTGATTAGATTAGTCCTGATGTTGCTATAACGCTCCACATGCATCAGTGTGTAGCACTGAGTGCCAACTCCAACCTCACCGGCAGCCAGCGACTTCAGTGCCCCAATCGGGTCGCCGCCAGTACATATCCAACCTTATTCCCGCCTGACTACGCTGTTAGAACGAGGGATGCGGTGCTCCAACTCTATCTTGATTGCTATAGCTGCCGCTGCATCGGTCGGGTCTTGGCCGTTAACCACCAGGCGGTGGCCAACTGGTTCAACGCCTACCACACCGTTGTGCCGCCGGGGGGCGGCACCTCCCTAGAAACGCACAGGAGATAAACGAGCTGTACACATTCGTCGGGTCAAAAACAAGCCGCGGGTACGCCATAACCATGGTAGATCGCGCCAGACGCTGTATCTTGACACGGGCGCTCTGCGAGGCGCGGGCGCCGGAGGTAATGGATCCCGTCGTTGATGCCGCACGCCGCGAGCTTCTACCCGGACGACTTAAGCACCTACATGGCGCTATGCCGGTGGGGCCAACATACCCGATGTGCGACTAGTCGCTGGCCTACTCGGTGGTAGGTAACGAACACCTGTCTGTGCCGCTACGGGCGCGGCGGGTGCTCCGCTTCTACTGCTTCTTGGGCGGCATCCACGCGCTGGCGAGGACCGTTGACCTGTTAGGGAGGTGCTTCATGACTGAAGACCGCGTTAAGCTCACTCGCGAAGAGTTATACCAGAAGGTCTGGGGCGCGCCCGCTACGAAGCTCGCTCGGGAGTTGGGCGTCTCCGACGTGGCGCTCGGCAAGCTCTGCAGGCGGCTCGACGTCCCCAAGCCCTACCCCGGCTACTGGAGCCAGCTCGCGGCAGGCCGCCGCGTCCGCCGCGAGCCGCTGCCGCCGAGGAGACAGGGCGTCCCGGCAGAGGTGATCATCTACCACCACCCGGGCGGTCGAGACCTTCCGGCCCGAGGATCCTGAGGTCGTCGCGCGCCTTGAGGCGGAGGCGCGCCCCGACAACCTCATCCGCGTCGCCGAGACGCTGCACAACCCGCACCCGCTCGTCAGGCTGACGAGGCAGGCGCTCGAGAAGGCGAAGCCCGACTCCTACGGGCTGCTCTTCTGCCAGACGCTGCGCCCCCGGCTGAGGGTCCGCGCCTCCCGGCAGTCGTTGCGCCGCGCGCTGCTCATCATGGATGCGCTCCTGAAGGCTCTTGAGGCCCGCGGCTACTCGGCGGAGATCTCGAAGGAGGACTCCGCCACCCGAGTCCATATAGGCGACGAGAGGCTGAAGGTCCGCCTAGTCGAGAAATCGGCCCGCAGCGAGCGCGAGCTGACGGTCGCCGAGGAAAAGAAGAAGCGGGAGGGCGGCTACATCCCGGACCGTTATATCTACACGCCGAACGGGAGACTCACCTTCGAGATCGACGAGTACTGCGGCCCCTGCCGGACGAAATGGGCGGACAAGGATAAGCGCCCCTTGGAGGAGCAGCTCAACGAAATAGTCGCCGGCCTCGTCGCGGCGGCCGAGTACGAGCGGCTGAGGAGGATCGAGCGCGAGGAGGAGCGGCGCCGGTGGCAGGAGGCGGAGCGACGACGCATGGCCGAACAAGAGCGTGTCAACGTGCTCGAGCGGCACTTGGAAGTCTGGCACAAGAGCCGACGCGTCAAGGAATTCGCCGAGGCTTTCGAGAGGTCATTGGGGGACGGGCAGGGCGGGCTCATGCCGGACGATCCCGAAGCGCTCTGGTTGCGCTGGGCGCGGGATTACGCCGACCGGCTCGACCCCATAAAGAACGGGCTCTTCGCCGCGGCAATCCGGCGGCTCGACTGAAGCACGAGATACGTGAGGCCGGCCCTGTGCACTCGCTGAACGACTCAGTACGCCATCTTCTCGGGTATAACGCCGCGGACGCCGCCCCGGGGCCGGGGCGTGTCGCCGCGGCGTCGCGGTATCAGGTGGACGTGCGCGTGCATGACCGTCTGCCCCGCCGCCTCGCCGCAATTCACGCCCACGTTAAAGCCGGCGACGCTCGGGTCCTCGTTTAGAATCCTCCCCCTCAACTCCTCGACGAGCGCGGCGCAGTCCGTCTTCTCTTCCCGCGTCATGCCGAAGAAGTCTTCGACGTGCCTGACGGGGATGACCAGCACGTGCCCAGGGGTGACCGGGTGGAGGTCCGGCACGGCGTAAGCTCGGCCGAGCTTCGCCACGGCCGAGGCGACCCGACTCGCGTCACAGAACGGACACTGTCCTTGATGAGGATCCACCTCTCTCGCCTTCCCGGGGAATTCCCGACCAGCCGCGCCATTAGCTGTTATGATGGCTGCCGCCCCCGGCCGCCGGGGCCGGGCATAACGCCTTCACGCCCGATGACGCCTACCGCCGAAGAGCAGGTGCGATTTCTGCTGAACCTCCAGAGGATCCTGCAGGAGGGCAGCTTCGTCGCGACCTACAAGCACGCGCTCCTGCTCGCCATCGCCGACGTCTGCGTGGAGAAGGGCGACGACTCCGGCGCCACGCTCCGCGTAACCGCGGACGAGTTGGCCGACAAGTTCATCTCCTACTACTGGCGGCAGGCCGCGCCCTACCACCCCGCCGGCCGCGGGGTCGCCGGCGCCGTCCTGAAGCAGAATACCGGCAGGCAGGCGTCCGTAGTCAACGCGGTGACCGGCGCGCGCGACCGGTTCGGCTCGCTCGACAGGCTCAAGGCGAACGCCCGGGCGTGGCGGCGGCTCAGGTCGCGGGTGGCCGAGACGATCCGCGTCATGCCGCTCTGGAAGCTGCAGACGGTCGGCCGCCGGAGGCTAGAGTTCCTGTACGGCGGCTCGGGGGGCGGCGAGATAGAACTGAGGGAGGGGGTCTGCTACTGCTTCAGGCAGTTCCACGGGCTGGTGAGCGAGCTGGTCAAGGGCGCGTGGCTCCGTTTCGTCAGGGGCGTCGGCGAGAACCGGCCCCTGCTGGGGGCGGCGGTCGAGCTCTCCGACTTCATGTTCGGCTCCGGCCGGGCCCCGCTCGAGGTTTACCGGCCGCTACTGATCGGGTACCAGGCGGGCGAGTGTTTCTACTGCCGGCGGGCGCTTAAAGACCGGGCCGACGTCGACCACTTCGTCCCGTGGTCCCGCTACCCCGTAGACTTCGGCCACAACTTCGTGCTGGCGCACGCCTCCTGCAACTCGCAGAAGGGCGACCGCCTGGCGGCGGTCGGTCACCTGGAGCGCTGGTGTGACAGAAACGCCCGCCACGGCGCCGAGATGTCCGCGGCGTTCGGGGCCGGAAGTATCGCCCACGACGAGGGCGCGAGCTGGCGGATCACGGAGTGGGCTTACGGGCAGGCCGAGAAGGCGGGTTCACTCGTGTGGCTGTCCGGCAAAGAGCTGACCGCACTAACGCCCGCGTGGAGGAATGTGCTTTCTGCCGCCATGAAAATGCCGGCGGTGTGATTACATATCATCGGGCCCGCGAAGTCAGTGGCTGGGTCGGCGTGCACGGCCGGAGCTAGTTCGATCAAGTTCCTGGCTCCTTATTAAGTATGAAAGCCTTTGTCTGTGTATACCGTCATTCTGTCCCCCATCAGGCCGAGTTACGCAAAGTAGAGAAGGCGGCCGAAAACCAGCCCCTGCTTCGGAAGTTTTTGGCCGAATACTCGAATCCTGGATGCTTCTACGACTGGGGTGATGATCCGGCCTTATTCTGCGCCGGTGAAATATTAGGGGACGTTCGAGCCGCCACTTGGGGCGTGTGCAGGAGGGATGTGCGGAGGCAACTCGCACGAGGCGACCTGGTAGTTTTCTTCTGCGGAAAACAGAGGACCGACGCCCCCAAGGTTTGGGACTACTTTTTCGTGGGCTACGCGACGGTGCGGGAGGCCATCTCGCGGCAGCAGTTGTGGGCCGAAGACCGTTTCTCCATCTACCGCGCCTTCTACAACACCCTCGCCAAGCCGAGCGGCGGAATCCTGATACGGCACGAGCCGTTCGGCAACGAACACAAAGATTGGCTGATTCGCTCGGAAGCGCCTTACATCATATTCGAAAGCGACAGTCATCTTACCGACTTCAACACCAGCACCCCTATCAAAGTCGCGACAAAGCCGGCGGATTCGCCCTTCGAGAGATGGCATTCCGACAGCAACGGGCTGGTGAATCACTTGGAAGACGTAATCTTCACGCGGCTGAAGATAAAAAGGCGGCTTAGAATTGGAAGCGTGCAGCGGGCTCACCGACACATTTCCCTTCACCGCGATTTCATCAAAGCTCACCGGCGCGCGACCGAAGGCGAGGTCACGTCTTATTTACACGCGCTTAGGGATGAGCTTGCGAAGATTACAGGGCTCAGTCGTGCATACCACTGATAGCGCCCCGTAGTCCGGCGGCGCCTCTCGCAGGCGGGGACCCCACTCAATCCTTCCTGAACAGTTTACAGCCGGCGGCCGCCTCGAAGGCGCGGCAGATCCGGCGGGTCCTCTCCCGGAGGAAGGTGTTGTACCCCCTGTAGACGTTGTCGTCCCACAGCCCGCCGACTTCCCCGTCCGGGATGAGGTGGCTCCTGAGTGCGCGTTTGAAGTGCCGCCTGTCCCGGTACTCCTCCAAGTAGACGCTCGGCCTGCGTGAGCCGAACACGCTGTTGTCGCGCGCCGGGACGAAACAGATGTTGACGATGCTGTTGGCCCGCCTCGACGGCACCCCGTGTCTCCTCAACAAGTCTCTGGGGAAGATGTGGTGCTTGTGCTTACGGCTACCCTGACTCGCGTAAAAATCCACCGGCATCTTCTCCCCGTCGGCGAGGTAAAGCGGGGAGTTGGAGACGAGCAGGCAGTAGAAGGCGTCGGCGACGGAGGAGCGCTGGCCGTAAACGGTGCGGGTCAGGTCGGAGGGGTCTAACAACTCGCCGGCGGCGAACCGCGCGGCACCTCTGCGCGCGAGCCGTTCGAAGTATTCGGCGTCCTTCAGGATGTTCTCCCGGAAGCCCCGCCCCGAGTAGCGCTGCCCCAGAGAGGTGGCCCAAAACCATTTCTTAATCTCTCGCCTCTGCCAGGCGGTCGGCTGCGAACCGCGGCTGAAGAAGAAAATGGACAGGGTCGCGATCATGTATTCGGACGGGAGCAGCCCGTCGTCCAGCACGTTGAACCGGTTATTCAGGTACTCCAGCGAGAGGAGGATGGCGTCACTCAGCCTCTTCCACGTCTTGTTAAACTCCGCCCTCGCCCCCTCGTGCTCCTCGAGGCGGGCATCCCATTGCTCGATGACCGTCTCGAACGCCCGCTCGCCGACGTCTCCGACCCCCTCTACAAGGGCCAGCGTCTGTAGCAGGATCTCGTACCTGACCTTGCGGAACTTGTGCGGCAACTGCTGCCAAGTCTGTTCCGCCAACTCCCGCAGGTCGAACTCCGACGCCCTGGCGAAGGCCCGGTCCGCGGCCCCGAGCGGCGTGCCGAGCGAGTTGATGCGGATGAAGAGTTCGCGCGCGTCTTCCAGGCTGTCCGACTCGACGGACACGATCGGGACACGGTAGCCGCGGATCCTTTCGCGGCACCGTCTGACGCGCGCTAGCTGTCCTGCGCTCAGGCCGCGCAGCATCACGCGCCAGTTGGGGGACAGGACCGTCGACAAAGGCACCCACGCCCCGGGGACCGGCTTGCGGTACTGGAAGTCGGCCGCGCCGTCGGTGCCGGCGACTCTGAACACGACCCTGTCGAAATCGACCAGCCGGCGCGAGCCGTTCTCGCGCTCGCCGCCCTTCCTGATCTGGTGCAGGACCGAGAGCCGCTGCTGCCCGTCGAGCACGAACCAGACGCGTTTGTTGTAGTCGTTGAAAGGCGGGAGGATGTGGAGCGACTGCCGGAGCATGTTCCTGTTCTTCCGGCCGGTGTCCCAGACGATCACCGAGCCGATGGGCATGCCCCGGCAAATGCTGTCGAGCAGCTTGGCAGCCTTGTTGCCGTTCCACACGAAGGCGCGCTGCAGCTTGGGCACGGCGAATTTGCCGCCGTCCAGGTACGTGTAAAGCTGTTTGACGGAGACGGACTTGAGGGTCGGCTTGTTCATGTGCTACCGCGCGTGCGGACTTTTTGGCTTCTTGAAAGTGTGGGGGACTGCGGTTGGCTACCCGAAGGTTTGCGCGCGGGCGTAGACCGGCGTCTAAAGCGACTCTCTCCCTGCCTCCTCGTTAACTAGCGCGCAGCGCCTCCTTTATGGCGTCGACCGACGGGGCGGTCTTGCCGCCGGCTAACCACGCCAGGCACTCGGGGATTGAAATGCCGACGGCGGAGATTCTGGCGCCCTCCATCTTCGCCGCGCTCCTCACGCGGAGGTTGATCGCCCGCCCCGCTCCCGCCGTCGCGGGGTAGACGATGACCGCGCTCGGGGTTTCCCCGCCCGACTCCGCGCCGTATGCGTAGGCGTAGAGGAAACTCTGGTACAGGTCGGCCGGCGAGACCTTGCGCTCGTCGTACAGCTTGTATTTGGCGTCGACGGCGACGGCCCGGGACGGATGCCGGCGCGAGCGGACAAGCAGGTCGGGTATGACGCGGGAGTAGGGCCGGTTCTTATCGGCGTCCCAGATGATCGAGCGGTCGGCTCGCTGGTAGTCGATGGCGTAGGAGGGGGAGTCGAGCGCCCTCTCCAGCAGGCGGCGGACGAACATCTCGAAGAGCAGGTTCATGTCGATCATGAACGCGAAGCACCTCGCCCGGTCGGGCGTGTAGATGTCTTTCAGCGCGCGCAGGCCGTCGAGGATGAGCCAGGAGAGGGCGTGGGCGTCGCGGTAGTGCGCGTTCATGCGGTTGTAAGTCATCTGCCGGCGGGCCGCTTCGGGGTTCAGTTTTTCCGGGCTGCAGGCTTCGGCGAACAGCGACCGCATCCGCCCGGCGCGCAGCCTGACCTCCTCGCTCGTGACGCGCTTGGCGCACTTCTCGAGGGCCGCGGCGAGGACCTGATTTTCCGCCACGTCCTGCACCAATTCGTCGTAACGGCAGATCACGCGGTCGACCCGCCCGAACTTTTGCAAGACCTGCCTATCCCCGAGCAGGCGCCCCCGGACGGCCGGCAATTCGTCCTCCGCCTCGACGTAATCAGCGAGCAGCCCGCCGCGCGCTATGCGCTCACATTCTTCGGCGAGCAGGAGCGCCACCAAGTCGAGGAGGCTGCGCCCTTCCGCGGAGAGGGTCCGCACGCCGGGGATGCGCCTGAGGGCGTCGAGGCCCATGGCGAACTCGACCATCTCGACTAGTCCCAGGTCCCCGCCGACGAGCTTCGGGACGACGCGCACTTCGAAGCGCTCGAAGCGCACCACGCCGACCCATGAGGTTGCCGACACGCGGACGCCCGACCGCAGTTCTTCGACGACCAGGCGCCCCGTCCCCCCTGCGGAGAGCTCGCCGGCCAGGCGACGGTCGGCCTCGGACAGGCGCACCCCCTCCGCCTCGCGCCGCGTCCACTCGGCGAGTTCGTAGACCGGGAGGCCGTCTACGTTACTCGCGCTCAAGTGTTACCCCCGCCCCCGAATTCCTCCGCCAGCGCACGGATCAGGGCTTCGGGATCATTTAGGCATTCGGAGTTGAGGGCGTTCGCCTCGCGGTCCACGATCGCGCCGCCTAGGTAGCCCGCTAGGGCGCCGTAGTCTTCGTAACAGTACTCCTGCAGGAGCGGCAGGATCTCCTGCCTGAAGCGCCGGGCGAACTCTTCCGCGTCCGCCACGGGCTTGCCGTCTTCCAGCAGGAAGGAATGGCCGATCTGCTTCTCCCGCCCTTCGGTCTTGGCGACCCTCCGGTTCAATCCCTCCAGGAAGCCGTCGAGCATGAGCGCCCCCACGCTCGCGCCCTGCAGGAGGTCGGCCTCGGGCATGAGCTCGATGAAGGCGAAGCGGCGGCGGAGCGCCGCGTCGAGTAGCTTGATGCTCCGGTCGGCCGTGTTCATCGTCCCGAGGATGAAGACGTTCGGCGGGACGGCGAAGCTCTCCTTGCTCTGCGGCAGCGTCACCTGCATCCCGCGCTTGTCCTTCTCCAGCAGCGTGATCGTCTCGCCGAAAACCTTCGCCAGGTTGGCCCGGTTGATCTCGTCTACGAGGATCAGGTATTTCCGCTTCGGGTTGGCCTGCGCCTCCCGGCACACCCGCTTGAAGACGCCGTCTTCGAGACGCAGCACGAGGCCGCCGCCCCCCGTGTCGACGGGGCGGAAGCCCTCGATGAAGTCCTCGTAGCTGTACGACGGGTGGAAGGTGAGGCGCGTGATCGCGCCGACACCCGCGGCCGCCGTTCCCTCTTCAGGGGTGCGGAAGCTCGGGTCGCGGTCCGACAACAGGGCGAACAGGTGGTCCGCCTCCTCGGCCGTGAGAGCGAAGAGCGTCCCCCGCACGTTAAACCTCATGGGCTCGGAGGCGGAGAGCACCCTGTCGGCCTGGAGGTCGGCGAAGGTGAGACCGGCGGCGATTTGGGCGACGGGCTCGAGTTCGATGGTCGGCTCCGCGCCGTCGCGGCTCTCGAACCCCTTCGCGACTTTCGCGACGGCCTTGATCCTCATCTCCGGCCCCGAGTGGTAGCCGACGACTAAGTCCCCGGCCCGCACGAGCGGGTAGTTGCGCTGCAGGAGTCCGTAGCCGAACTCAACCCGGCCTTCGGAGAAGAGCCGGTCCCAGCCCCACCTCTTCGGCTGCGCGACCATGAACCAGACGCGGCGCCCGGCCTGCACGGTAGAGAGGGCGCGCTCCTCGCGCGAGAACCTCTCCTGGTCGACGAACACCTCGGCGGCGCCGCTCACCCCGTCGCGCAGCAGCCACCAGACGGCGAAGCGGCGCGCGGCGAAAGTTTTGCCCGTGCCCGGCGGGCCGTACAGGATGAGCTGCCCCTTGCGCTCGAGCGCGCCCGCCATCTCGCCGTAAAGGGCGTCGACCGGGATTCTTATGTCCTCCTTCTCGCCGCCCGACGTTCGGCCGCCGCCGCCCCTGTTAGACATGATGGTCTTGAAGAGGGCGGCCGGCACGTCGGCCACCGTCCTCACGCCCCAACTCTTCTGCGGCTCGATCTGCTGCTCGTAAGACGTGTCCCAGTTGACGCGGACGAGGTGGCGGTAGCTCTCGTGCCCCTCGCCCCACTCGTACCCGGGTTCGAGCACCTCGCCGACGGCCAGGACTTTGGAGATGCCCTTGTTTGCCACCACCAGGTCGCCGGGCTCGAGCTCCGTCAGAGTCCAGAGCTCGTTCGCCTTCCTGCTAATCATCGAAGCGTTGCCGTTGTAGGGCCGTTCGCCGAACTCCTCTTCGAAGCGGGCGCGGAAGGCCTCTTTTGACTCGAACTCGCGCAGGTCGCCGACCTCGTCCCAGCCGACGCAGACGTACCCGCCCGCGAGGCAGTCTTCCCAGTATTTGGCCTCGTCGCCGGGCGCGATCTTAACCACGCGCGGCGCCTCGTGCGGGTTAGACCAGTCGTAGAGGAACCTCATGATTTCGACGTTCGACCAGCCGTCGAACCCGGGGTACTCCTGAAGCGCCGAGAGGAGCGTACGGTTGAGGCGGACGAGATCGTAGGACCTGTCCGTCGCCTCCGGCCGGCCCAGGAGGCCGAGGAAGTGCTTGAGGTCGTTCCAGCCGTAAACGGGGAGGACGCCGTCCGGGAAGTAGGTGTGCAGGGACTTGACCTTGAGCACCGAGCCCCAGCGCAAAGGCTCTATCGCGTCTATCTCGTCCCACTCCCCGGCCCGCGCCTTGCGGAAGGCTTCGACGAAAGCGGCCCGCACAGCCTCCCACGCCTCGCGCTCGTCCCGGTACTGCGGGGGGAAGGACCAGCCCGGCCGGTCCTTGCGTTTGTAGATGATGTGCTTGCCGGCGTTACCGCCCTTGATGCTGCCGAGCGGGATGGTCTTGAACTCCATCCAGCGGCAGAAGGTTTCGCGGTGGTCGGGCTGGCCGAGCGCGTAGCGCTCGAGCGGCATCTCCGGCCAGGAGTCGAGCGGGAAAAGCTCCCACACCTCCTTGCGGAGCCCCTCCGCCTCCTCGACCGCGGCGCGGTGCTTCTCCCTGTCGTATGCCGCCAAAGCCTCCGTGATGCTTTTCGTTTCTTCCGGCATGCCGTTTTACCCTCGCTCCCGCTGTCTGTCTGAGGAGGGGTGCCTGCTGTCTGACGCCACTCGCCCGCATGTCCGCCGGCGTTCCCGCGCGACTCGTCGGCGCGTTGACCCCACAGTTGATGTTAACCGGCCGGGGCCGACGGGATAGACTTCTAATCTGCGATCGGCTGCTCGATCTGCCGCGCCATCTTCGCCCGCCGAACGTTATCGAGCGCCCTGTCGAAGGCGGAGATGGCTGCGCCGATCTCGCGGTTCACGGCCTCGAGCAGGGCGGCGTCAAGGGGCGACGCCGGGGCGCAGGCCGCGCCCCAGCTCTCGATGCGCCCTTTGCGCGCGGCGAACTCGAGATCGTCGGGGGCCTTCGTGCGGAGGAATGACTCCCAGTGCCCCTCGCGCTTCTCGTCGCCGTTGCAGACGGAGCAGGACAGGACGCAGTTACTTATGTGGTTGGACCCGCCCCCTTGGGCCGGCACGAGGTGATCGACGTGCGCGTCCCGTTTGCCGCGGACCAGCGGCTTGGCGCAGTACGCGCACGAGGACTCGAAGAACGCCCAGAGGCTGTCTATTTGTGAAGGATTGGGGTGCGGATCCACGACGCCGACGAGCGCCCTCCGGATCGCGTTTTTCGCCATCGAGGGCGTAATCTTACCCATACGAATTTACAACCTACCTCTTACCGTCAGGGGGGTTTACGGTGCCGCAGGCACTTCGCCGCAATCGACAGTAGTTCATTCACAACCTCTTCTTGGGCGGCTTTCCGGTGTCGGCGGGCGCCATGGGTGCGCGCCATCTCCCCCCGCGACAAAGATGACTCGGCTCTGATTCTCGTCGTTGGGTTCGCCCTTCGCCGAACAGCTTCGTGGGAGTAAGAGGGCCCGTCAGGAATCAGTAAAGTTGCTCGAGCATCTGCTTCGCCTTCTCACTCACCGACATGCTCAAGATTTTCGCCTTCTGGCCGATGGAGAAATGCCCGTAAAGCTGATCGGCCAGCGGCGGGTCGACGGTGGTGAGCGTCAGGTATTTCGCGATCGCGCCCTTCTCGTTCCCGGTTTCGAGGTACAGCAGCCCGAGTTCGTAGTGCGCGGCGGGGAAATTTTTTCGGTTACGCAAAGCGTCCCTGAACGCCTTGACGGCCTGCCCTTTATCCCCGGCGGCCTTCAGGGCCTTCCCCAAGTTGAAATGCGTGCGCGAGTCGGCCGGCTCCAGCTTCACGGCACGCCCGTACACGGCCGCCGCCTCCGGCCATCGCCCTAAGGCTTCGTACGCCGCCCCTAGGCCGCGCAGGGTGTCTGGGTAGTTAGGCCTAATTTCTAATGACCGGTTCAGCTCTCCAACCGCTTCCTCGTACCTCCGCAAGAGGAGCAGTGCGGCGCCGAGTTCGTATAGCGCCGCCGCATCTTTCTCGTTCAGAGACGCCGCCTGCCGCAAGGCTTCGACCGCCCCTTCGTAGTTGCCTATCTTCTTCAACCCGACGCCGCGATCGAAAGCCGCACGGGCCTGCGCTGTGGCTTCGGCCGGGGAGGATTTTTCCGGGCCGCCTCCGACCGGCCATAAGCTCGGGCTAAGCCAGTACCAGACAGTGAGGCACGCCGCAGCCCCGAGCGCGAGCAACAGTCCTACGACCCGCATTGCGGTGTCCCCCCGGGACGCGGGGCCTGGCGGGGGCGCACGAACGGCCGTCGTCTCGCCCACGCCGGCGGACTCGGGTGGCGTGGGGACTTCTGAAGCTTGAGGGGGCAGCAGCGCCGCGGAGGATACTCTGGCCGTGCGCGCCGCCCTCGCCTTCTCCGACTTTTCTCCTGATTCTTCCGCGCGCGTTTCCGCGACCGCGCGTCGAAGCTCGCGGCGCATATGTGCCGCGCTTTGCGGGCGGTAGCGCGGGTCCAACTCGAGGGCCCGCATGATTACGGCGGCGGCCGGCTCGGGAAGGTCGGGCCGGAGCACGCCTACAGACTCTATGGGGTCGGCCTTGCCCGAAATTACGGCCCTTGACCGGTCCACGGCGTCGGGGCGGGCACGGCCGCCGGCCAGCATGTCGTAAATCGTGGCCGCCAGTGCGTAGAGGTCGCTTTGCGGAGAGGGCATCTCCCCGCTCGTCGGCTGCACTTGTTCGAGCGCCGCGTAACGCCGCGTGTATCCGATGGGCGTTTCCGTGACCAAGCTCGTGTTCATCGATCCCGCCGCCCCGAGGGCGAGCCCGAAATCCAAGAGCACCAGCTTGCCCTCGCCCGTCTCCATGACGTTCGACGGTTTGATGTCTAGGTGAAGTATCGGCGGCTCGTGGGAGTGCAAGTAGTCCAAGACTTCGAGGAGTTCGTCCGCCCAGGCAAGAACCAAATCCGTGGGGAGCAATTCATCACCCTCGACTAAGGACTCGAGCTCGTCTTCGAGGGTCTTCCCCTCCATGTACTCCATCACCAAGTAGTGGGCGCCGTGCTCGCTGAAGTAGTTAGTCACCTTCGGCAGCGCTTGGTGTTTGAGATTGGCGAGGAGGCTGGCCTCGCGCCTGAAGGAGCGGACGGCAATCTCCGAATCGTTGAAAGTTCGTTTGATGGCACAGGGACAGCCCAGCTGCTGGTGCAGGGCCAGGTAGACCTCGCCCATGCCGCCGTTGCCCACCCGCTCGACTACCAAGTATTGGGAGTTAAGAACTGTTCCGGGTTTGACCATAGTGGGAGTCCAAGCGTCGGCATGGCCCGGCGCTCACCGTGCCGCATACCTCCGCGCAAGGATTTTACGCCGCGCGTATTTTTACTTCGGCAGGAAAGCCGGCGCCCTCATCGTCTCGCTCTATCAAATCGGCCCCGGGAATGTGGCCGACGTTCCGGTGACCGCTCTTAAAAAGTAGGACGGCCTCATCAAGGGGCTGTTGTTCCGCCTCAGCGAATGTGCCCGTAGTCTCTAACACTTTCATCACCCGTCGGCCGGAGAAGCGGTGGCGCACGCGACACACATGGGCAAAGGCCCCCTCGCTCAAGAACCACCACGCCGTGTTGGCTGACCAATCACCTCGTATCCGTCCGACAATGTCGGCAGAAATTCTCTGAGCCTTTAGTTCGGCTTAGCGGGGCGGCCGGGTGTCACGTCTTAACAGGTTAAAAATCTCTGACGCGCCCTCCCCCCTTGCCGCGATCGTAGGACGTCCGCGCCGCAACACGGTCAGCGTTACTTACCTAAATTATTACGAACGTGACTGTCGGGCGGCAGTTTGTTCACCATTCAGATCGTCGAGAAATTCCGAGGGCGCGTTGCCGCTCGTCACGAGCAGGTGGTCTCTCGCCCGGGTGCAGGCTACGTACAGCAGGTGTCGCTCCGTGTCGTAGACCTCTTCTAGGTCCGAGTCGTCGGCGACGGTTTCGATCCTCTCCTGCGACGGGATGACCTCGTCGTCGCACGCCATCACCGCGACCGCCCTGAACTCCAGCCCCTTGGCCATGTGCATCGTGCCGAGTGAGACGCGGCCGACTGCCGTCTCCGCGTGCTCGTCCAGGACTTTGAAGTCGAGGCCCGCCCCCTTTACGGCGCCGCGTGCCCTGTCGGCCTGCGCGGGCGACCTGACGAAAACGCCTACCTCGTGGGGCTGAACGCCTTGCGCTTTGAGCCCCTCAAGCCACCGGGAGACCGACTCCATCTCATCCTCCGGCGTGTCATGGACGAGGACTTGGGGCACCGGCCCGTTGAACACCGAGACCGTGCCGCGGCGGTCGTCGGTGACACCGTCCACGTCTGTGACCTCCGGCCCGAGCAGGCGGTCGGCCCGGGAGCGTATCTGGTGCGAGGTGCGGTAGTTGATGTGGAGCGTCCGCGAGCGCCCGCGGATGTCGACTCCCAAAGACTTCCACGAGAAGGCCTGCTGGAAGATCCGCTGCCCCAAGTCCCCGGCGAAGAACAGGCTATTCGGTCCCCCGCTGCTCAGCGACGCCAGAAACTTTAACTGGGACGGGTTTATGTCCTGCGCCTCGTCGACCACCGCGTAGTCGAACGGGGGGCGCTTCGCCCCCGCGAGTTCGGCGGCGAGCCGGCCGAACATTTCGGCGTCGGTAATCAGGTTGCGCTCCTTCAGGGCCGCGCGCACGCGCTCGAACACGGACCAGAGCACGGCCCGCTGTTTCTCAGGCAGGCGCGTCTTCCGCCCCAGCCGCGCGACGTCCCGGTAAGACTCCCACGTGTCCAACTGCCAGGCGTCCACGACCTGTTCCCATTCGGTGAGCAGAAAATGCAGGCCGAACTTGTGCCCCTCGACGCCGCGCGCTGCCTCCCCGACGATCTGGCGGACGACATCTCTAGAGGCTAACTGCGGCCTGCCGAAGTTTAGCTCGTAGAGACGCCGCCCGATCGCGTTCATCGAATGCACTTCGAGGCGCTCGCCGAGGCGTGGCTCGTTGCTGATGAGACGCCTCAGTTTGACGCGCAAGGCGTTGGCCAGAGTGTCGGAGAAGGTGGTGAGCAGAACCCGCGCGTCTGGGTCGCGGCGGGCGAGGTGGACGGCGCGGTGCAGCGCGACGATGGTCTTGCCCGTGCCGGCCGAACCCGACACACGCGCCGGGCCGCCGTAGTCGCGCTCGACCAACTGGCGCTGCGCCGGGTGGAGGAAGATGGACCACTTCTCCCACGGGTATTCTAGGGCCCGCTCCAGCTCTTCCACATTGCCCATCACGCGGAATCGGCGCTGCGCGTCCGGGTGGGCAAATGGATCTGTGCCGGGCGGGGCGGGCTGCGGGACCGGCGGCGTCACGCCGACGGCCAAGTTCAGCAGCGCCTCGGCGGCCTCGCCGGGCAGGTGGCCGGCCAGCTCAAGAACCGAGTCCTCGTCGGCGCGCCGCACGTCTTTGAGCCAGTCGGTCGGCACTCCGTACCCGAGCAGATCGTCGTCGGAGATGTGCGCGAAAAGAGGAGGTTTGGGCGGCCTCGGCTGCTGCACCTCTACGTATTTGGGTACGGTGATTTCCTTGACAGTTTCCCGTATTTCGACGAGTTGGGCGGCGCCAGTCTTGGGGTGGGTCTCAAGTTTCCGCCGCTCCGCCCACTGGTAGGCCTCGTCGTGGTGATCCACGTAGCACAGGAGCATGCTGTCGCTTGTCCTATGCACGATGAGGCGGATGTCGCTGCTGACCCGCACGGACCAAAAGTTCTTGTCCTTCGCCTTGTCGAGCTTGTGCAACTGAAACCCCGGGTGGGCGGGATTCATCTGGAGATCGAAGGCCGTGGTTTTCACGGCCTTCTGCTCCTCGCCGGTGAGTCTGGCAAGGCTGTCTGTGAAGGTGTCGGCGATGCGGAAGTCCATCAGCTCACCCGGAAGACTTTCATCACCTCGTCGCCCAGATGGTTGATCACTTTCACCGCGACGCGCCCGCTCTTGGGCTTGTCGAACGGGCGGGAGGTGTCGCTGTTGAGCGTGGCCCACGCCTCCTCGATGATCTCGGCCTTGAGCGTGGTCTTGAGCGCCTTGTAGGGGTCGTTCGCGCCGAGGAAGTAGGCGTGGCGGACGAAGAAGCTCTCCTCGTTGTAGTCGGTGTCGATGAACCAGCAGGCGATGCCCTCGGCTCCGTCGCTGCGGACCTCCCCCGTGTTGGGGTGGAACACGTCCACGCCGTTAATCTTCACCCGAATCTGGTCCGGTTCCCCTTCCGGCCCCGCGTCTAGGATGTCGATGTCAGGCTCGCCGAAGATGACGAACAGGTTGCCCTTGCCGGTGTTCTTGAGATCGTCGGCCATGTGAAGATCGGCATTCATCCTCGCCTTGAGCACAGGGATGCGGCCGAGCTTGTTGAACTCCGAGGAGTGCGCGTCGTAGTTAAAGGCGCAGGAGATGAGCACGTCGAAGCCGGCGTCACCCGCCTCGCGCGCGGCGTAAACCAGATCGGGCCGGGAGACCGTGCCGAACTCCGGGCCGACGAAGACGGCCGCGCGTTTCTCGACGCCTGATTCACCGTCGCCCTCGACGTAACGGGCTTCGGCGCAGACGAGGTTTCCGGGCCAGGGCGTGAGCGACGTGAAGGTAATCTTGTCTTCTTTATGCGCCTGCTGGACGCCGGCGGCCTTGAGGTTCTCCAGGATCATCTGGACGAAGTCGTGCTCGCCGTCAGGAGCGGCTTTCGAGCCGGGCGCGCCGCCGATCAACTCATCATTTTCGTCCACCGCCAGGACGCGGTGGGGCGAGAGGCTCTCCACGGTGAACGGCCCCGCTACGCGGACCTTCTTCTTGTCCTCGTAAGGCTTATCGTAGAGGAATTCGAACTCCGCCTTAGCGGCGATAGAGGCGTCGATCTCATTCTGCCGGGCTATGCGTTGCTGCCACCACTCGGTGTGGAGTTTCTTTGCCGCGGCGGGCCAGTTGTCATCGGCTACGCGAGGGATTTGCCATTCCTCCCAGCTTTGGCCGAGGGCAGCGTTGAGCTGTTGGCGCAGGGGTTCGAGAGTCTGCTGGAACTTCTCCCAGATGACATCGATCTCGGCATTGTTGACGATTGACTTGAGCGTGACGTGCGGGACTCGCTCGTAGACAAAGCCCTGCCGGATGTCGCCGCGTGTAGGCTGGCTCGATGGCACGGTGCGCGTCAACTCGGCCTCTTTGCGCTGGCCTTCGGGCGAGTCGGCGAGTAAGTAAAAGGGATAGCGCGCGCCCATGATGCGTGCGCGTGCTAAGGCGAGAGCGACACGCGAGGTATCTATCGTGATCCAGCGTCGGCCCCACTGTTCGGCGACATAGGCAGTTGTGCCGGAGCCGCACGTCGGGTCGAGCACGAGGTCGCCGGGATCAGTTGCCATAAGGATGCAGCGTTCGATAGCACCCGCAGATGTCTGTACGACATAGACCTTAGGGTCTGTCCGGCTCTGCACACCGCCAATGTCCTGCCAAAGATTTGAAATATTGAACGCAGGAAAATCATCGAGAAATCTTACATAACGAAGATTTGACTTACTTAACTCGACACGTCCAGCTTCAATAAGGCGACGCATTCCATCCTCGTTAGTCTTCCACCGCGCTTGCATACTTGGGGTGAAATCTCTTCCCATGTACTTGACAGTAAACCAAGAGGCAGCTCCTTCCCCTTTTTTTCGCCCCATGCTCTGGCTCGTTAAATCGCTATCGGTGTAAAGCTGTCCACCATTTGCTGAACCAGCAACCTCCTCGGGGAGCGCCGGTCTTCTCGTTCCATCTTTAAACATCACCTTTCGATACTTCGTAGCACCTTCCGCACCTGCGGATTTGATGTTGAATAGCTGACGAAATTTGACCGACGCCTTAGACTTGGCATACCAAAGTATGTAATCGACTGTTCCGGGAAGGTAGTCCGCTGTACCACCAGTGGTCTTTTGGTAGGATATAAGCGAAACGTGGTTTTCTTCACCGAATACCTCATCCATCAACGCCCGTACCCGGTGCACGTTCTCGTCCCCAATCTGCACGAAGACTGAGCCGCTCTCAGTCAACAAATCCCGCACTACCGTCAGCCGGTCGCGCAGGTAGGTCAGGTAAGAATGAATCCCGTCGCGCCAAGTGTCCCGGAACGCCCGCACCTGCTCCGGCTCGCGCGTGATGTGTTCGACCTTGCCGTCCGTCACGTCGCGGCTCGTCGTTGACCACTGGAAGTTGGAGTTGAACTTGATCCCGTAGGGCGGGTCGATGTAGATGCACTGCACGCGCCCGCACAAGCCCTCACGCTCCGCCAAGCTCGCCATCACCTGCAGGCTGTCGCCGAGGATCATCCGGTTCGACCAGTTCTGGTCGTGCTGGTAGAACTCCGTCCTGTCAACGCCTTCGGGGATCCCGTTGAAGTCGGCGAAGAGGAAAGACTGTGCACCATCTGCCGTTCGATCCGCTTTCGTCCTCGCCAGCAAATCATCGACGAGCACTTTCGGGTGAACCTTCTCCTGGATGTAAACCGGCGGGGCGTGGACCACCAAGTCGCTCCAGTCCTGCTCGTCCTTCCCTCTCCAAACGAGCTGCGGGTCCAGGTCGCGGTTCCGGCGCTCGTAGGCGACGCGGACCGGGCTTCGCTGCTCCTCGGCCATGACCGACTGGTATTCCGCCGTAGGGATATTTTTGCGAGTCGCGTCGTGCTTCAGACTTTCAACGCTTATGCTTTTCTGCTTCCTAACCATTTTGGCCCCCTAAATCGACCGTCCGTTCCCCCTGCATTCCGACATTCCGACACTACGCGGGCGCACATTCCCTTTATTCGATCCGTCGATCGCGACATTTTGTCGCGATCAATGTCGCGATCAATAAACTTCTCCTCGTCCATGAAACCTATCGCGACAGTTTGTCGTGAAAATAGTCAGCACTACTGAGGTACCAGCTCGTAAGTCGTTGCGGGGCCGGTGCCGACACGCCGTAGCAGACCGAGCTCAACGAATCGCTTCAGGTGCCGTTGCGCCTTGCGATCATCGAATTCCATCGCCTCGGCATACTCCTTACGCGTGACGGAAGGCCTGGTGGCCAGAAACTCTAAACCCCTTCTCTCGTCTTTGTTGAGTTTCTCCAGCACCCCCGGGGCCATGCCTCGCGCCGCCCCGGAGGCGCTCCGGTAAAGCGTCAAAACCAAGTAGGGTTCTTCCCAGGTGTAGGTGGGCAGGGGCAGTCCGGCCCCGACGGCCCTTTCCCTCATCGACTTGAGACCCAACCCGCGCTCCTCCGCTAGATCCATCTGGGCGAATACGTGGTGCATGACCGGGTTACGGCTGAGCATCGGCGCGTTGAAGCTCTGCATCTGCTCCAGCGTGATAGGCTCGACAGGCGCGCCGGGGCTCTTCAACACAATCTTGTCCTGCGTTACAACTAACTGGCACTTAGCCCCTTGCACGTCGTAGTCGCGGTGGACGAGGGCGTTTACCAGCCCTTCGCGGGCGAGGGTGAAGAGCGTACGGTTCGTCTCACTCCGCCGCGCCTCGGAACGCTCTACGGGGTTAGGCAGCTTCGAGCGTAACCATTCAAGAGCCTGTTCCGGCACGAGAACCTGCGGGCCATCGAAATCTTTTAGCTCTTCAGTCCCGTCGGCGTAATGGATGGTCCCGAGCAGGCCGGCTTGTGGCATCGCTGTCCGGGGCTCGTTGCCAAAAAGCAACAGTCCGAATCCGGTGGGAACGAAATCGTCCCCCGATCTGCGGAGCAGACCTTGTTGGGCCAGACGTCTGTCGAAGGCTTGCGACCCCACCCTCTCCTTGATCTTCGCGGCCGAGCGGTAAGAAGTAAGGGCCTGCCTCGAAAAGTCGCCCGCCGCCCCTTCCGCCGCCGGCTGTTCAAGCGTCGACAGGACGACCTCTTTCGGCTTCTTATCCTCCGATAAAGCGGCGCGCTCAAGCGCTTGTCCAAGAAACCTCTCATTCACCTCCCTGATGATTTCCTGCAAGTCTCGGTCGAACATGTGAACCTCGACGCCGGCATCTTGCAGGTACTTGATGCCCTTGCGGTCCACCTTAGGATCTGGATCTTCGATCCCAACCCAGACCTCTTTTATCCTGGCGAGAACGATGCGTTCGGCACAACCCAACTTGGGGGGGCGCCGCGCGTCCGGGGCGCAAGGCTCTAGAGTGGTAAAAAGGACGGAACCGTCCAGCCTCTGACTACGGTTTTTTCGCTCCATGAGCGTGAACTCCGCGTGATCTCCGTCACGCAGTTCACCCCGGCAGGCCTTCTGAACACTGCCGTCCGGCATGAGCAGTACTGCGCCCACTTTAGGACACGCCTGGCCGTCCTGACGCGGCTCGTCAACCGACTCGCGCATTACCTCGACGGCCTGTTCCATAAGTTTTCGGTGACTAATCTTACCCTTGGGCATCACGTCCTTCCGCCATTGCGTAATTGGCCATCTTAACGAACTCAGCTTCAACCTTAGCCTTGAAATCCGTCTCCATCTGGTAAACGTCAGTGAATTCCGCGAAGGCCCACCGGCCGTGGCTGCCCAGATTGTTCACCCCGGGCACCCAGTACGCGTCCATCGTAGCCTTCTTGTCCTTCGCGTCCTCCCCACGGTACCCCTTGATCTCGACTATCAGGTGGAGCGGATCGTCCTCGCCCCTCCCGTCGTCGACCAGCACGACGAAGTCGGGGATGTACCTGCGCGTCACGGAGCCGTAGCGGTACGGAACCTCCAGCCCCAGGTTCTGGTTCTTCACGTAGGCCCTCACGCGCGGGTGCGCCTCGGCCACGCGGCAGAATTCCGCCTCCCAGTCGCTGTCGAGGATGACCCAGTTGACGTGGCACTTGCGCGGGTCCGTCTCCCACCGGCTCCTCTTCGACGTTGTGAAGTTCACGTGCATGGTCGAGCCCGTCGGGTTGAAGGGATCGGGCACGGCCTTGACGGGCCGCTCACCCACTAGGGCGCGCGTGATGCCGGCGGTGATCCTCTCGCAGGCCATGTCGGCCAAGTCCTGGTACATGAGCTGCGCGGGGTAGGTGCCGCCCTTGCAGATCAGGCAGGCGTCTAACCACTGCTTGGTGATCCGCTTGAGCTGCCCGAAGAGGTGGAGCTTCGGCTCGTCGCCGGGGTCACGCCACTTCGTGTAGAGCAAGCGGCGCGTGAGGTGGAAGAGGAGGGTCGACTGGCGCAGGTCGTTCGTGTGAACGAGCGTCAGGTCGACGGCCTCGCCGATGATGCCGGCGTTCTGCGTGACCGAGGGGCCGACCAGCTCCGGCGTCAGTTCGAGCACCGAGTCGGCGTTGAACTCGGCGGTCAGCCGCTCCCCCGGCAACTCCACGCGGTAGCCCTCGACACGCGGGAAGCGGATTTCGAGGTGGTCGCGTTCGGGGCGCACCGCCCTGACGTGCACGGTCTCACGTGGCGGCTGCGGCGGCGCGACCACCGGCTTGGCCGTGAAGTCGAAGGGTATGCCGAGGACGTCCGCGTATTCGACGTTGAACTTCTCGTCCTCGTTCAGGTCGTAGGACTGGCGGCGCAGGGCGCGCCCGATGACCTGCTCGCAGAGTAGCTGCGTCCCGAACGCGCGCACGCCGAGGACGTGGGTGACAGTGTTGGCGTCCCACCCCTCGGTGAGCATCGAGACCGAGACCACGCACCTGACGGTGCCCCCGAGCCTGCCCTCCTTGCCGACCGTGTTCATCACCTCGCGCAGCAGTTCCTGATCGGTGATCCGCTCGGCCTGGGCGCGGTCGCCGGTCCGCTCGACGATCTCGCGGCGGAAGCGCTCTATCTCGTCGGCGGCCATGGCCCGGAAGTTGTCGTCGAGCGCCTCGCCCGACTCGAGCTGCTCGCTGTCGATCAGCAGGGTGCGCGGCCGCGGCACCGGGTTGCCGTGCTCGTCGAAGTTGCGGAACAGCGGGAGCCGCCCGTTCTCGAGCGCCGTCGAGCCGTCCTCGTTCTCGCGGTGGAAGCCCGAGACGTAGTCGTAGACGAGCTTCGAGGTGGAGGTGTTGTTGCAGACGATGATGAAGCAGGGCGGGACCCTGACGCCCTCCCGCTCCCAGAGCCTGAAGGTCTTCTCGTAGTGGCCGTAGAGTGCCTCGAGCGCGGTCTGCAGCTCGACGGGGATGCTCAGCGGGTCGAGGGCCTGCCCCCTGCCGCGCCCCTTCTTGGGCATCTTCGGCCCGATGTGCTGCCAGAGGTTGCGGAACCTGGGGGCCTCCGCGCCGGGGATGTTGTCGGCCACGGGCACGCGCGGGAGCTTCACGATCCCGCACTCGATGGCGTCCATCAGCGAGAAGTCGCTCATCGTCCACGGGAAGAGCGTGCCCTCGGCGTAGCCGGAGCCCTGCAGGAAGAAGGGCGTCGCCGAGAGGTCGAAGACGCGGGTCACGCCGAGCTTGCGGGCGACGGTCTCCAGGCCCGAGATCCAGAGGCGGGCCGCCTCGTTGTTCCTCTCCGCCTCCTTCCTCTCCTCCCCCTTGAGACTTTCGTCGTCGCCGCGGCGGGGCTTTTCCCGGTAGCAGTGGTGGCCCTCGTCGTTGATCACCATGACGTCCTTGAAGCCCATCAGCTCCGGCATCACCCGCTGGAGCATCTGCCCCTCGGTCTCTGACGTGTTCAGCGCCTCGCCGCGCCCCTGCAGAAGCGAACGTCCCCCCTTGGACAGCTCCATGCGCTCGCGCAGCTTGAACGCGTGGTAGTTGGTGATGACGATCTTGGCGCGCTCGAGGTCGCCCAGCATGTCGCCGGGCACGAGTTCCCTGCTCTGGTAGTAGCTGTCCGGGTCGTTGGGCTGTAGCACGCGCAAGCGGTCTCGGATGGTCAGACCGGGCGCGACGATAAGGAAGCCGCGGGTGAACTTCTTACTGCCCGGGCGGCGCGCCGCGTTCACCGCCTGCCACGCGATGAGCATGGCCATGACCGTGGTCTTGCCCGCGCCCGTCGCCAGCTTGAGCGCCAGCCGCGCGAGCCCCGGGTTGGCGTCGTTGTTGGCGCTCGCCAGGTGCTCGATGAATCTTGCGCCCGCCTTGCCCATCTTCGGCGCCACCTCGGTCAGCCAGACGGCGACCTCGGCGGCCTCGACCTGGCAGAAGAAGGGGCGGACGCCGCTGAATTTATGGCTGCGCCAGTGTTGAAGGAGGCGCGCCGTCTCCGGCGTCACCTGCCAGTCGCCGGGGTTCGGCAGGCTGCGCCACTTGTCCACCTCGCGCCGCAGCTCGTTGATGATCGGGGTCGGGTCGTACTGCTGCTCCCGGGTCGAGAGCCCCAGCCCCTCGTCGAAGACGATTGACTGCTGCTTAGGCCCGCCGCGGCGCTTCCTCGGTTTAGGGATCGGCGTGATGAACTCGGCGAGCCGACGTCTCTCGACTACCCGCTGCGTCGGCTGCCCCTGCTCGTCGAGTTCCCAATGCCGCAAGGGGTACTCGTAGGGCGAGTTGAGGATAGGCCTCTCGAAAAAATCGTTGGACATGCTTAGTCGTCCCGCGGTCAGGTGGCTTGGGGGAAGCCCAGAGGTCCCGCAAAACAGGGGCGTCTGCGGTTCGCGCTCAAGCGAAGCCGCAAAGGGCTTAAACCTGGTCGGACATTGTCCGCGTGAAAATTACCCGCTCGCCGGAAGGCTGAGGTGGGGAGCCCGGTCGGGTTCCAGATAGGCACTCGGGCTCCAGCAGGCCGGGACATTATATGCGCTAGAGACAGGCGCCAACAACTACGCATTGCACCGCGCCTTTAAGTTTTGCTTAGGTAGCCGCCGGTGTGCCAGGAAATCCCCATAGCGCGGGATGGGCGGTGGTGATCATAAGTGAACCTAGCGGATCGCTGCCTATGCGATCTCGTCTCGCGGACAAAAATGGCAGACTGGCACGTACAGATCTGTCATTAGACTTCCCCACAGAGTTCCCTCGCTTTGTAAACACCTCAATAAATCTCAGGAATCCTTACTGAATCCCAGGGAACCAATCTTTAGCCAGGCACGGCACGACACTTGCACAATCTGGCGCGCCTCGCTACGGGGGTACGCCGGAAGCGTAGCCCGTACACGAGCAGTGCGCTCGTAGCGCTCCACCGCCGGACGGGCCTCAACCCGGCCACCTCCTCGGGCGGGCACGAGCCCCAACTACTCAAACCTCTGAAGCGATCCTTATGGGCAAGAAAAAAATATCTGTGCAGACGGAGCACGTCGGACAGCCGGCCCTCTTCGACGACTGCGTGAGTCTCCTGCGGTCGGGCCCGGTCGCCGCCGGGCGGATCAGTCTCCCCGAGGGTTACGTCCCCGACCCGCGGGCGGTCGAGAGGCTGAAGGGGCCGCTCAGTAAAGGGGGCGCTCGACATGTCTTCGACGTCACCCAACTGGGTGTGCTCGTCAGGGACTTTGATCACTTCACGGCCCTCGGACTGAAGGGCGGCGAGACGGTGCGCGTCCGCGTCATGTCAGGGGAGGAGCTTACCCGGGCCGTGGAGGAGAGCATCGCGCGGTACGGCGGGCGCCTCAGCGTCCTCGATCGCTGCGAAGAAGCCCTGCGCGGGCAGGAGTGTTACGAGGCTCAGCATCCGCATACGCGCAGGGGCGGCTACGACAGGTCGGGCGGGGGAGGTGCGAAGAAGCATAAACGCACAAAATGCGTCTATGGTGAGTCGCCCTTCACGAGCGTCGCGGCCGTGCGCCTCAACCTGCGGCAGCGCACGCTTCAGCACGACATCATGATCGCCAGGCGTCTGGACCCGGCGGTCCGCGAGCGCGTTAAGGGCACGCGCCTGTCGCGGAAGAAGGGCGACCTTTTAACACTCTGCAGGCTGGGTGCCGACGATCAGGTCGCCGTCCTCGACAAGATGAAGCAGGACAATTTAAGCCTGGAGGACGCGGTGACGGCCTTGGGCCTGGCCGAGCCGTTGAGCGGGGCGAAAGACGCCGCGCGCAGGCTGCGGCGGATTCTCGGCGGGGTCGTCAACAACCCCGGTCTGCTCGAACACTTCTCGGCCCTGGAAGTGGCCGAGGTCTTAGCGGAGTTCGACGCACACAAGACGCCCCTCCGGGCGGCGCTCGCCTTACTGGCCGGCCACTTCCGGCAGGGCGAAAGTTCTGTCGATGTAGCGTCCGCGCAGGAGGGACGAAGGGCCGCCTGACGGCCTGTTCGCGACGCGAGGCCGCGGTATCGAAAAGTGCAGGACGCAGTAATCCACGGAATGCCAGATATGGAAAGGTGATATCGGTTAGCGAAACCGATACCGCCGTTATTAGAAGCTGCAGGCCGCCGCAGTTGTCGGCAAGAGAGGGGTAAGGTGGCGGAGGAGAGGAAGAAGAAACTGGACAAGGCGATCCTCGTTCGGCTGACCGAACGGGAACACCTGTACCTGCAATTCGAGGCGGGGCAGTACGAGGTCTCCATGGCACGGATGTTGGTGCAAAGTTTCCTGCACGCGGAGCGGCCGACGCGGGAGCTGATGCGACAGCGGGAGGAGGCGATTTTTCACCTCCTCCGCCTCTGCGAGCGCCTCGACGGGCTACGAAAGGGGGGCGCCGCACTGGACGCGGACCGTGCGTTCGCACTCGACTGGCTCCTCGACGACGCGAAGACAGCCCTTGCTCGTCTAGGCGCCGCCTTCAGCAGAAAGGGGGATAGCGGGTGGCCAGGCGGGGGGTGAACAAGACGACCGTCTACAAGAGCGGGGGCACCGAGCACGTCGCTTACATGACCCGCGAGGAAGCTCTCCGCGCGCCGGTGCTTGAGCGCGAGGGGCGGGAGCATGAGCGTGAAGGGCGGGGGCGGGTACACGAGCGCGGCGGGTCGCCGGTTGAAGAGCCCGGCCGCCGGTTCGACGACAGCCCGCTGCTCGTGTGGAACATGCCCGCCTTCGTCACGGGCGAGGAGTTGACGCTCGAGGAAGACACGCCCGGGAGAAGAAAAGGGAAGGGGCAGGCCCGCGTCAGGCACGAAATCACCGGCCAGAGGATGCCGCTCCGGGAGAAGATCGAGAACGTGAGGGCCTACGTGGGGGGGAAACTCGAGCTCGAAGAGTCGCTCGGGGGCCCCACCCACCACCGCACCGTGCTGACGGTGGGCGGAAGCGCGTCGGTCGAAGCCCTCAAGGCCGCCGTCATCGAGTACCTTCTGGAGAATTACCCCCGTTACCTGGCCGTGGTCGCCATCCACCGCGACACAAAATACCTGCACGCGCACGTGCTCGTCCTGACGCGCGGGACGGACGGCAGGCGGCTCGACCTGGGGCAGCGGTTCTTCAAACTCGACGAGAGCTGGATGAGCATCGCGTCGAGGCATTTCAAAGACCCAGACATATATAAAACGCACTTCCTGCAGAAGGCCGAGACGAAGGCCTGGAAGGAGAGGTACGCGGAGGCGTTGCGGGGCGGGAAGCCGGTCCCGCCGAAGCCCGATCGCCACCGCGACCACTGGGAGGTGTGGCACAGCTTCCGCCCGCACGACGACTTCTGGGTCGGCAGGGTACGGCACTGCTTGAAGGTGCGCCTGATGAGGCTGGAGTACCAAAGCGAGGCGGGGAGGCCGCCCGCCGAGTCGGCGCAGACTCGCGGGGAGGTGGCTGTGCTCAAGGAGAAGTACGAAGCGGCCGCAAAGAGGAGGTCGGCGCGCCGCGTCCCGTCACGCGACAAGTCCCCGCGACCGACGCCGCGCGAAGTACCCACGGTGAGTGAGTCGAGGGAAATTACGTATTACGCGCGGGAGCTTAAACGCCTGCGCACCGAGCGTCTGCAGTCCCACTTCGCGGTGGCGGTCGAGGAATATAAAATCGGCCTCAGCCCCGTGGAGCTCAGGCACTTGTCGCGAAACCCAGAGGCGTACGACGCCCGCGCGCGCGACCTCGCGGCCAGGCTGCACGCCGTCGCGGCCGAAAAGGGCGTCGATCTCAAGCGCACCTCGCTGGACGCGGACGCGGTCCTCGAAATCGCCCGCGCGGCGCTGGACGGCGAGATCGCGCGAGACTACGAGCGGCGGGGGGCGCACCTGCG
>DATCVD010000660.1:0-2028 GCA_036567125.1 Pyrinomonadaceae bacterium
CCCGGCGCGAGCAGCGGGTTCGCCCCGCCGAGCGCGCCGAGCCACACCCGCCCCGCCGAGATGCCGGGGTTCAACTCGCGCTCAAGCGCCGCGTTGCTCTCGACGTGCAGGTAGACCCCCAGCAGACTCCCCGCCACGACCAGCAGCATCACCGCGCGCAGCGCCCACAAAGCGACGCGGCCGGGGCGCGCGAGCGCGACTATGCCCGCCGCCGCGCCCAGACCGCACAGCACGAACGGGACGAGTTGCACCGGGTCTTCCGTGTGCTCGACGAACCACAACTCGGCCACCGCCCCGCCGAGCAGCGCGACCGAGAGCGCGAGCAGGAAGCGGCGCAGGCGCGCGAGTGTTACTTCTGCTCTCAACGGCTAATCAGGTACGCGCGCCCGACGGCCAAGTCTTCGGGCGACACCTTCTCGGCGAGCTTCGAGAGGAACGCCTCGCGCGAGGCGTAGGGGCGGCCGGCGGCGAGTTCGGCCGCCTCGCGCTCGTCGAGGCCGGGGAGCTGGCGCAGCGTCGCCGCGTCCGACCCGTTCTCGTCAACGGGCACGAAGACGTAGCGCTCGTACTCGTCGATCTTGGCCTGCGGGACGTACTTCAACATCTCGCGCCGGAACTGCTGGATGCTCTTGTACGGCCTGTACTCCTCGAACTCGTGCACCATCCGGTCGCCGAGGCCCGGAACCTTCGCCAAGAACTCGTCGCGCGTGGCCGTGTTCAAATTAAGCTTCGCGGCCGCGCCGGGGACGGCCGGCGGGTTGGCCGCTTGGTTGGCTGCGGCGGCGTTCGCGTTGGCGGCGTTCGTCGCGGCGCTGTTCGTCGCGCCCGCGTTGGTCGTGTTCATGTTCCCGCCGGAGGCGCAGCCGGCGGCCAGCAGCGGGAGCGTCAGGGCTGACGCTAAAAGTGCGAAACGGACGTTCGACGGTCTCTGTCTCATCGGCCTTCCTTTCGAACATAGAACGTGTCGGGTTGAGGATACTTAACGGCTCATTATACCCGTCTCACTGTCGTTCACTAACCCGTGCGAGGAAGCTGCCGACGCGCCCGAGGCGACACCGCCGGGCTTCGAGGTTTTCGTGTCTCAGAAGAGCGACTGTTGGTTGTCGAGTTCGGCGGGGGAGACCGTCGGCTGGCCGAGGTGGCGCTTGAGGGCGTTGGCGCTCGCGGGGGCGTGGCCTTCGTAGAAGTTGCTGAAGTAGGCGTAGACGTTAGACGCGCGGGCGGCGAGGCGGCGGAGGGCCTCGGCCCAGAGGCGGAGGTTGGCGTCCGCGGGGCGCTGCACCGAGTCGAAGCGCGTGAGGTCGCGCGCGCCCATGAAGCGGACGTAGGCGAAGCCGGCCGTCAGGGATTCGACGCACTGCCACTGCGCGCGGCGCGCGATCCACTGGCCCTCGACGAGGCAGAGCGTGACGCCGTGGTGGTTGAGCAGCTCGATCACGTCCTCGCGCAGCCAACTGGCGTGGCGGAACTCGACCGCGAAGCGCAAATCCTTCGGCAGCAGCGGGAGGAAGCGCGCGAGCGTGCGCGTGTTCTGGTCGTCGGCCTCGAAGTGGGGCGGGAGTTGGACGAGCGTCAAGGCGAGCTTGTCCTGCAGCAGCCGCGCGTGGTCGCAGAACTCGGCGAGCGGCTCGGCCGCGCTCGCGCGCAGCGCGAACTCGTGCGTGATCGACTGCGGGAGCTTGAGCGAGAAGGTGAAGCGCGGCGGGGTGCGCTTGTGCCACGCGTCAACGGTCGAGGCGGCCGGGACGGCGTAGAAGGTCGAATCGACTTCGACCGTGTCGAAGGCGCGCGCGTAGAGCGCGAGCATGTCGGCGGCGCGCGCGCCGCGCGGGTAGAAGACGGGCGGCGAGCCGGCGGGCGGCGTCACCCAGTCGTCGTAGTTCCAGCCCTGACAGCCGACCCGCACGCGTCCGGCCGGCGCGCTCGATTCACTCATCGGTTAGCCCCTCACGCTTTCGACGGAAGAACTATTTTCGCGCGGGAGGCGCGGGGGCGCAAAGGCGTGCGCCGCCCCCGCGCCGCCGCGCC
>DATCVD010000661.1:0-4192 GCA_036567125.1 Pyrinomonadaceae bacterium
TCGCGCCCGCGCCGGGCGGCGGGCCGAACGCGCTCGTCCCGCGCGGCCAGACGATCAAACTGCCGACAGGCGACTTCAAGCGCCTCTACATCCTCGCGGCCTCGTCGGACGGCGACCGGCGCGCCGTGTTCCGCCTCGGCGGGCGGCCCGTGGAGCTGACGATCCAACATTGGGGCGGCTTCGTCGGGCAGTGGGACAACCGGCGGTGGAGGCCCGGCCCGTTCAAGCTCCCGCCGGGCGCGAACAGGGACGCCGTCGAGCGTTTCCAGACGCGCACGAACCCTTACGCCGAGATGGTCGCCGTCACGCCGGGCTTCGTCAAGCGCGCGCCGCTCGCGTGGTACGCCTCGCACCACCACCGCGCCGACGGCGCGAGCGAGCCTTACAGTTACTCGTACCTGTTCGCCTACGAGCTGGAGTTGCCGGCCGGCGCGCGGACGCTCGTCCTGCCCGACGACGAGCGCCTCCGCGTCATGGCCGTCACCGCGTCGGACGAGGGCGGGCGGGTGCGACCGGCCCGGCCGCTCTACGACACGCTTGAGCGCGCCGCCCCGTGAAGACGCCCGCGCCGCTCACCCGGCCGGCACGTCTGAGCGCGTCAGCCTCAGCTTGCCGCGCAGCTCGACCTGCGCCGACGAGCGCGCCACGTAGATGTCGAACTCGCCCGGCACGGCGCGCCAGCGTCCCGCTTCGGCGTCGTAGAAGGAGAACGAGCGCGCGTCGAGTGCGACCGTCACGCGCCGCGTCTCGCCGGGCCGCAAAAACACTTTCGCGAACCCCTTCAACTCCTTGACGGGTCGCGGCACGGGCGAATGATTGTCGCCGACGTAGACCTGCGCCACCTCCGCCCCGGCGCGCGCGCCCGCGTTCGTCACGTCGAATGAGACTTCGTAGAGCGGCCGGCGCGGCGACGGCGCGGCGGCGTTCGCGGCCGGGCGGATCGACAGGTTGCCGTAGCGGAACGTGGCGTAGGACAGCCCGTGGCCGAACGCGAAGAGCGGCCGCGTGTTGCTGCGCTCGTAGCCGCGGTAGCCGACGAAGACGCCCTCGCGGTAGACGACCCGGTTCGTCCCCGGCTCCGGGTAGTAGCTGGGGTGCGCCGGGTTGTCTTCCCACCTGCGCTCGAAGGTGACTGGCAGCCGGCCCGACGGGTTCACGTCGCCGAGCAGAATCTCCGCGAGGGCCGTGCCCCCCTCCTGCCCCGGATACCAAGCCTGCACGAGCGCGGGCGCGCGCGCCAGCCACTCGCTCGTGTCGTAGCCCCCGCCCGAGGTCACGACGACGACGGCGTTTCGGTTCGCGGCGGCCACCTCGCCGATCAACTCGTCCTGCCCGACGGGCAGGCGGAACGTGCGATCCGCGCCCTCGCTCTCGACGGTGTGATCGAAACCCGCGGCGACGACCACCACGTCCGAGCGCGCGGCGAGCGCCTTCGCCTCCGCGCTGACCATCTCGCCGCGGCGCAGAATCCCCAGTTGCATCCGCGTCCCCAGCCGGCCGTGCTTGCCGCGCTGTTCGAGCACGATCTTGTGCGCGCCGGGCGCGAGATCGAGCGTCGCCAGTTGGACGAGCGCCCTCGACTCCGACCAGTTGTCGAAGACGAGTCGGTCGTCGACGCGGAGGCGGAAGAAGCCCGCGTCCTCGCCCGTCGAGGCCGCGAAGACTTCGTACCTGCCGGCCGCGCGCGCGTCGAAGTAGCCCGTCCAGCGCGAGGAGAGCGATTGCTGTGGGAACGGGCGGGCCAGCCTGCTGAAGTTGATGCGCGGCTCGACGCGCGCGACCGCCGGCTCGCCTCGCAGATCGGGGTTGGCGAAATACTCGGCGCTGACGCCCGCTTCCCCGCCCGTCGCAGTCGTCGTGAACTCGGTGGCCTCGGCCATCTCGCCCAGCGTCGGCAACCCGCGCGCGTAGTGAACGGGAACCGACGTGCCGAGCGCGTTGCTCAAGCCTTCGAGGATGCTGACGGCCGCGAACGGCTCGACGCGCCCGCTGCCGCCGCCCATCGGCACCGCCGGGTACGCGACGGGGCCGATGACGGCGACCGACTTGATCTTAGCTCTGTCGAGCGGGAGCACGCCGCCGTCGTTCTTCAGCAGAACGACGCTCGCGCGCGCGGCTTCGAGCGCGACGCGGCGGCCCTGCTGGTTGAGGCGCGGGATTGACGGGTCGGTCTGCTCGCGGTCGAGCCAGCCGAAGCGCACCGCCGTGCGAAGTATCCGCCGCACCTTGTCGTCTATCGTCTCGCGCGAGACCTTGCCCGACTCGACGGCCGGCACGAGGTTCGCGCGGTTCATGAACTTCCCCGACGGCATTTCGAGATCGAGGCCGCCGTTGGCCGCGCCGACGGCGTCGTAGGTGCCGTTCCAGTCGGACATGATGATGCCGCCGAAGCCCCACTCGCGCTTCGCCACTTCGTTGTTCAGGCGGCCGTGCTGCGAGGCGTGGACGCCGTTGACGAGGTTGTACGAGTCCATCACGGCGGCGACATCCGCCTCACGGACTGCGGCCTCGAAGGCGGGCAGGTAAATCTCGCGCAGGGTTCGCTCGTCCACGACCGAGTCGGTGTTGTGCCGGTCGAACTCCGAGTTGTTCGCCGCGTAGTGCTTGACGGTGGCGGCGACATTCTGCGACTGCACGCCGCGGACGTAGGCGACGGCCATCCGCGAAACCAGGAAAGGGTCTTCCCCGAAGTACTCGAAATTCCTGCCGTTCATCGGCGCGCGGTAGATGTTGACGCCCGGCCCCAGCAGGAAGTGGACGCCCTTGGCGCGCGCGTCGCGCGCTATCTCGGTCGCGACGCGCCCGACGAGTTCGGTGTCCCAAGTGGCCGCCATCGCCACCGCGGCCGGCATCGTCGTGGCCGGGCCGAAGTTGCGCACCCCAGCGGGGCCGTCGGCCATCTTGAGGCGAGGCAGCCCGACGCGCTCGACCCCGCGCACGAAGAAATCGTCCACGCCGCCGATCAGATCAATCTTCTCTTCCAGCGTCAGCCGGCCGAGAATTTCTTCGACGCGCCTCTCGACCGCGGCCGCGTCGCGCGGCGCGGCGTCGCGCCGGGCGGCGACGTGCTGCGTCGCCAAGAGGCCCAGCGCGAGGAGGGCCGTCAGCAGTTTTCGCATGTGACTCACCTCCGACCTCCCGTCGGCGTTTCAACTTCGCCTTCGCTGACGGGCGTTGACAGGCGCGGCGACTCGACCCACACTGCGGCCGAGGCCGCCGGCCGGCGGGGCGGCATTTCTCGATCACCTTCGGAGAATGAACGGCGATGACTGACCCGGCGTTGGAACAGCTCTGCGACGTGGCGAACGGCCTCTTCGAGCGCGGCTACGCTTACGGCTCGACCGGCAACATCTCCGTGCGCGTCGGCGATGAAGTCTGGATCACGCCGACGGGCCTCCCCCTGCGCGGGCTGACGCCCGAACGCCTCGCCCGCTTGCGGATGAACGGCGAGCGCCTCGACGATAACGCGCCGTCAAAAGAGCACCCGTTCCACACGGCCATCTACCGCCAGAGGCCGGGCGCGCGCGCCGTCGTCCACCTGCACTCGACCTATTCGGTCGCGCTCTCCTGCCTCGAATCATTCAACGGCGACGAGTCCTTGCCGCCGCTCACGCCCTACTACTTCATGCGCGTCGCGCCGCTCGCCGTAGTGCCCTACTTCCGCCCCGGCTCCCCCGCCCTCGCCGAAGCGGTCGAGCGCGCGGCCGCCGCACACCAGTCGATCCTGCTCCGCAACCACGGCCTCATCTGCGCCGGCCGGACGCTCGCGGAAGCCGCCGACCGCGCCGAGGAACTAGAACAGACCGCGCGCCTCCACTTCATCCTCCGCGGCGAAAGCACGCGCCCGCTCTCACCCCCGGACGTGCAGGAACTGTTAAAGCCGTGAACCGTGAATCGTAAATCGTGAATAGATCAAAAGCCACGAATCGTAAATCGTGAATCGAAGAAGCGTTCGTCGGGCTGCGCTCCTGATTTACCTGCCACGTCGAGCGCCATTCAAACGATTCACGATTTACGATTCACGATTCACGGCCTTTACGCTATGCGCGCCAGCCAGTCCGTGTCGCGGCCGCTCGGCGCGTCGAGCGCGTCGAGCGCCTGTTCGAGCGTCCACCCGTGGTGGACTAAGCCGCCGGCCGCCTCGGCGGCCGCGAGCGGGTCGCCGGTGAAGACCTGCTTGATGTCGTCCGGG
>DATCVD010000662.1:0-2622 GCA_036567125.1 Pyrinomonadaceae bacterium
GGCCCGCCGGCTCCGACGCTCTCTCCCTGAGTTTCGGGCGTTCAAAAAAAGTTCCGGCGGCGAAAAAAGTTCTTACGAGTTCAGGGGCGGCGCGACGGGCCGCCGACAGGGGGCGTTCGGGGTGATCGAGATGTCGGACTACGGCCGCGCGGCGCGCGTCAGTTGGCGCGCGCTCGTCTTGTCGGGGGCGGCCGTGCTCGCGTGGGCCGCCGCGCGCTGCCTCTCGCTCTCGCCGGCCGAAGGGCTGCAACTGCTCGCGCTCGCCAGCTTCGTCGTCCTCTCCACCTTCCTGCGCGCCCGCCTGCCCGGGACCAACACCTGCATCACGGCGGGCAACGCCTTCATCTTCCTCGGCGCGATCCTGCTGGGGCCGCCCGCGGCCGTCCTCCTCGGCTTCATCGACTCGGCCGTCAACTCGCTGCGCACGCGCGAGCGCGCCGCCGCGTGGCTCGCCGCGCCCGCCACCACCTGCCTCTCCGCCCTCGCCTCCTCGTCCGTCTTCCACCTCGCGCTCGCGAGCTACGCGGGCGTGACGATGCGCTCCGGCGGCCCCGTCAACTTCGAGCAACTCGTCGTGCCGCTCGTCGCCATGGGCGCGACGCACTACCTCGCTTCGGGGCTGCTCGTCGGCGGCCTGCACGCGCTCAGGACGCGCACGCCGCTGCGCCGCTTCCTCGCCGAGCAGTACCTCTGGACTTCGTGCAGCTTCATCGCCGCGGCCATCGCCACGGGCCTGCTCTATCAGGCCATCCAGACGCTCGGCCTCACCTACGTCCTGCTGAGCGTGCCCGTCATCGGCGCGACCTTCACGACCTACAAAATTTACTTCGACCGGATCGGCGAGAAGTCGCGCGAGGCCGAGATGCTCGCGCGCCTCCACCTCGCCACGGTCGAGGCGCTCGCCACCGCCATCGACGCCAAGGATCAGACGACCCACTGCCACGTCCGCCGCGTGCAGATTTACGCCGAAGGCATGGGGCGCATCCTCGGCCTGCCGTCGGCCGAGATCGAGGCGCTCAAGGCCGGCGCGCTGCTGCACGACGTGGGCAAGCTGGCCGTGCCCGATCACATCCTGAACAAGCCGGGCAAGCTCACGCCGGCCGAGTTCGACCGGATGAAGATTCACACGACCGTCGGCGCGCAGATTCTCGAAAAGATCGACTTCCCCTACCCCGTCGTGCCCGTCGTCCGCCACCACCACGAGCGCTGGGACGGCTTCGGCTACCCGGACGCGCTCCGCGGCGAGGAGATTCCGCGCACCGCCCGCGTCTTCGCCGTCGTCGATTGCTTCGACTCGGTGCGCGAGGAGCGCCCCTTCCGCCGCGGCATGACGCGCGAGGAGGCGTGCGCGCTGCTGCTGCGCGGCGCGGGCACGCACTTCGATCCGGAAGTCGTCGAGCTGTTCCTCAAGCACCTCCCCGAATTCGAGGCCGAGGTCGCCGCGCGCGGACTCGACCAGCACGGCTTCACGAATCAGGAGTTCGACGAGCGCGCGCTCGTCGCCGCCGGCCAGCCGGCCCCGGCCCAAGACCGCCGGCCGAAGTTCACGCCGCCCGCCTACCTCGAACAGATCAAGAACGCGCACCGCGAGGTCTGCGCGCTCTACGAGATCGCGCACGCCTTCGGCTCGTCGCTCGACATCCGCGACCGCTGCCACGTGCTGGTCGAGCGGGTCGGCCACGTCGTCCCGTTCGACACCTGCGCCGTCTACCTCTACGACCCGGTCAAGGGTTACGCGACGGCGACGCACGTCGCGGGCCGCAACAGCGACACCCTGCGCGGCCGCTGCGTCGCGCCGGGCGAGGGCGTCGTCGGCTTCGTGCTCGCCAACCGCCGCCGCGCCGAGGGCCTCGATCCGATGCTGGACTTCCGCGGGACTGAGCTGCCCGCGGCCGACCGCTACCGCTCGATGGTTGCGCTCCCGCTGACGAAGGACGAGCGGCTGCTCGGCGTGCTCGCCGTCTATTCCGCGCGGCGCGACGAGTACGCCGACGATCACACGCGGCTCCTCGAAACGGTCGCGCTCCTCGCCTCCGACGCCTTCGCCAACTCAATCGATCACGCCGAGGCCGAGTCGAACGCGCTGACCGACTCGCTGACCGGCCTGCCGAACGCGCGCGCGCTCAGCCTCCGCTTCGACGAGGAGCAGTCGCGCGCCCGCCGCACGAACGGCTCGTTCCAAGTCGTGATGCTCGACCTCGACGACTTCAAGCAGGTCAACGACACCTTCGGCCACCAGACCGGCGATCAGATGCTCCGCGAGGTCGCGCGCCTCCTCCACTCGCAACTGCGCGAGTACGATTTTCTGGCGCGCTACGCGGGCGACGAGTTCGTCGCGCTCGTCCAAGACCTCACGGCCGAGCAGGTCGAAGACCTGCGCGCGCGCATGGAGCGCGCCGTCTCCGAGTTCTCGCTGCGCGTCCACCCCGGCGCGTACGCGCGCGTCGGCGTCAGCGTCGGCGCGGCGCGCAGCGGCGCTGACGGCGAGACCCTGAGCCAACTGCTCATCGCCGCCGACCAAGCCATGTACGCCGTCAAGTCCGATCACAAACACTCCCGCCACGCCGCGCCGCCCGCCGCGCCGGCCGCCTACGCCTTCCGCATCAGCCTGTTCGAAGAAGC
>DATCVD010000663.1:0-3029 GCA_036567125.1 Pyrinomonadaceae bacterium
GCCGCCGTGAGCGCGAGCGGGCGGCCGCTGAAGATGACGAGCGCCGTGGGCTTGCCCGCGGCGGCGACGCGTTCGAGGAGTTGCTGCTGGTTGCCGGGCAGCTCGATGAAGGCGCGCGAGGCGGCCTCGCCGGTCATCCACGAAGCGTCTTCGCCTAACGCGAGCAGCACCACGTCGGCCTCGGCCGCGGCGGCCGCCGCTTCGGCGAAGCCCGCGTCGGACGTGCCGCGTATCTCCGTGCCCTTCGCGTAGACGAGGCGGAAGCCGTCGCGCCGGGCGCGCGCTTCGAGCGCGGCGCGCAGCGTGACGACCTCTTCCGGCTTGCCCTGCGCGCTCCACGTCCCGAGCATGTCGGCGCGGCTGTCGGCGAGCGGGCCGACGAGCGCGACGGTGCGGACGTTGCTACGGATTGGAAGGACGGGAGCGCCGCCCGCCGCGGCGTCGTTCTTGAGCAGCACGAAACTTTTCTCCGCGGCCTCGCGCGCGGCGGCGAGGCTCGCGGCCGGAAGTGTGACGACGGCCGCTTTCTCGTCAACGTAGGGCCGCTCGAAGAGGCCGAGCGCGAATTTAACGCGCAGGACGCGGCGCACCGCCTCGTCGAGCGCGGCCGGCGGCACCGAGTTCGTCTTGACCGCCGCGCCGAGGTGCTGGAAGAAGGCGTTGCTCTCCATGTCCATGTCGATGCCGGCGAGGAAGCCCTTGCGCGTCGCCGCCGCGAGATCGTTGGCGACGCCGTGGTTCATCAACTCTCCGACCGAACCCCAGTCGCTCACGACGAAGCCGCGGAAGCCCCACTCGCGGCGCAAGACCTGCGTGAGCGTGAACTCGTTCGCGGAGGCGGGCACGCCGTTGACGGTGTTGAAGGCGGCCATCAGCGTCGCCGCGCCCTCGTCCACGGCCGCGCGGAAGGGCGGCAGGTGGACTTCGCGCAGCTGCCGCTCCGACATGTCGACCGTGTTGTAGTCGCGGCCCGCCTCGGCCGCGCCGTAGGCGACGTAGTGCTTGGCGCAGGCGGCCATCGAGTGCGGATCGTTCAGGCTCGCGCCCTGATAGCCGCGGACGTAGGCGCGGGCCATGATCGATCCGAGGAACGGGTCTTCGCCCGCGCCCTCGACGATGCGGCCCCAGCGCGGGTCGCGCGCGATGTCCACCATCGGCGAGAACGTCCAGCGGATGCCGGAGGCCGTCGCCTCGCGCGCCGCGATGCGCGAGACGCGCTCGACGAGTTCGGCGTCCCACGTCGCCGAGAGCGCGAGCGGGACGGGGAAGATCGTGCGGTAGCCGTGGATCACGTCGAGGCCGAAGATGATCGGAATCTTCAGGCGCGACTCCTCGACCGCGACGCGCTGCAAACGGTTACTCAGCGCCGGGTCGGTGACGTTCAGGAACGAGCCGACCTCGCCGCGGCGGATCGCCTCCTCGACGTTGCTGCGGCCCGTGCCCGGCCCCGTCGCCATCCCGAAAGAGTACTGGTTGAGTTGCCCGACCTTCTCTTCGAGCGTCATCCGCCGGAGCACGGCGTCGATGCGCCGCTCGATTGCCGGGTCGTTCTGCCAGTTGTTTCCGGGGGCCTGCGCGGAGGCGCGGGCGGCGGGCGCGAGGCACAGCGGCAGCGCGCAGAGCGCCGTTATGATCCTGCTCATGCTGGCTTCCTTGTCACACGTTGGAATGGGTCGGAGCCGTTCGCGCGCTACTCTAAACCAGTCGCGCCGAAATGGCACGCGTTAATGACAACCGCCCGGCGCGCTCGGACTCGTTCAGCCCGCGCGCTTGTAGTGAACGTCCGAGACGGCGCGCAGCTCGGCGGCCTTCTCTTCGGGCGACGTGTCGGAGAGGAAGTTGCCGCCGCCGATCTCCGGGCCGGCGAGGTACTTCAACAGGTTCGGCCGGCGCAGCGGCGGGTGGAACTCGGCGTGGAAGTGGAAGCCCCGGTAGTCGCCGCCGTCGGTCGGGGTCTGGTGCAGCACCATGACGTAGGGGAAGGGCATCCGCCAGAGGTTGTCGAACTTGACGAGCGTGCGCCGGAGCACGTCGGCGAAGTCGCGCCGCTCGGCCGCGTCGAGCGCGGTGATGTCGGGGTGCGTGGCCTTCGGCGCGACGAAGACCTCGTAGGCGTAGCGCGCGAAGTAGGGCACGAAGGCGACGGCCGTGTCGTTCTCGCAGACGACGCGGCGGCCGTCCTCGCGCTCGGCCGCGAGGATGTCTTGGAAGAGTACCCGGCCGGTCTCGGCCAAGTGCTTGCGCGAGACGCGGGCCTCGGTCTCGACGTGCTTGAAGACGAAGTTGGTGGCGTAAATCTGGCCGTGCGGGTGCGGGTTCGACACGCCGACGGCCTCGCCCTTGTTCTCGAAGATGAGGACGTTTCTGACCTCCGCGCGCGCGGCGAGTTCGCGGAACTGCGCCCGCCAGAGGCCGACCAGTTCTTCGACCGCTCCCGCCCCAAGCTCCGCGAGCGTGAGGCCGTGGTTCGGGCTGTAGCAGACGACGCGCGCCGCGCCCGCGGCCCGCTGGTTGCGGTAGATGCCGGGCGGCGTCTCCAAATCTCGCGGCGCGTCGGGGCCGACGCACGGCATGTCGTTGTCGAAGACGAACGTCGAGGCGTAGTCGGGGTTGCGTCGGCCGCTGACGCGGAGGTTGCCGGGGCAGAGGTAGCAGTCGTGGACGTAGGCCGGCGTCTGCTCGGCCGCGCGCTCGACCGTCTCGCCGCTCCACGGGCGGTTCTGCCGGTGCGCCGCGACCATCACCCACTCCTCGCGCAGCGGGTGCCACCTCTCCTCCCAGACCATCGGCTTAACCTCTTCAAGTGTGAGCGGCGAGCGGCGAGCAGTAAAAACCTTCTTTAGCGAACCTTCAGAATTTCTGCTCGCGCCCCGCTTCGCGAAGCCTACCGCTCACCGCTCACCGCCCGCTCTTCTGGTGCCACTCCCACGCGCTGCGGATGATCGACTCAAGGTCGGAGTGCTCCGGCCGCCAGCCGAGCACGGCGCGCGCCTTCGCGGCGTCGGCGACGAGGCGCGACGGGTCGCCCG
>DATCVD010000664.1:0-2996 GCA_036567125.1 Pyrinomonadaceae bacterium
GATTCGGCCGCCTGCCGCCCGACGAACGCGTCCCAGTCGCGCGCGAGCGCCGGCTCGCCCGCGGGCGCGGGTTGCGCGTGCAGCTCGCGCATCGCCGCGCCTATTTGCGAAACGATCTCGATCCTCCCTTCCTCATCGATCACCGGCCAGACTTCACGCATCAGCCTGCCCGCGAGCCGGCTGATCACGAGGTAAGGCCAGCCTTCGATCTCGCCTTCGTGCAGGACTTCGGGCGTGGCGACGCCGAGACGACACCCCGCCGCGAAGCGGAGCGACGCGCGCTCGCGCGCGTGCTGGTCGCGCGCCGGGCCGTAGATTTTGATGACGTGTGAGCCGGCGACGAAGTAGATGACGTTCTCGCCCTGCGGCGAGCGGTGCAGGGCTTCGTACGGCAGGCCGTGGCGCGCGCAGATCGCCGCCGCGACCGAGCGCCACGCCGGGTCGTGCAAGTGCCGTTCGAAGTCGGCCGGGTCAGCGTGGTTCGGAAGTTTCAAGCGGGGCTTCGACCTCGTTCCAGATGCGTGTGTGGCGCGTCTCGCGGAGCAGCAGCGAGCCGACGACGAAAGTGACGGAGGCGACACAGATGGGGTAGTAGAGGCCGGCGTAGATGTTGCCGGTGCGCGCCACGATCCAGAGGCCGACGAGCGGCAGCAGCCCGCCGAAGACGCCGTTGCCGATGTGGTAGGGGAGCGAGAGCGCCGTGTACCTGATCCGCGCCGGGAAGGCTTCGACGAGGTAGGCGGCGATGGGGCCGTAGACCATCGTCACCCAGAAGACCTGCACGAAGATGAGCAGGACGAGCCGCCACGCCGTCTGGTTGCCGAGCAGGGAGCCGAAGGTCGTGTAGGTGAGCACTTCGGGCGCGGGGCGGAGCGCGCCGGACGCCTCGTCGCGCGTCTGCGCCGTCAGCTTGATCTCGCCGGTCGCGGGGTCGCGCGTCGAGCTGACGGTCGCGACGTTCGAGCCGGCCGCGCGCTGCATCGCGCCGTAGAGCGGGAGGTAGGTGAGCACGGCGAGCAGGCAGCCGGCCATGATGATCCACTTGCGCCCCACGCGGTCGGAGAGCCAGCCGAAGAAGACGAAGAACGGCATCGCCAGCAGCAGCGCGGCGGCGACGACGTAGTTGGCCGAGGTCGGGTGCACCCGGAGGATCGTTTGCAGGTAGAAGAGGGCGTAGAACTGCCCCGTGTACCAGACGACGCCCTGCCCCGCCGTCGCGCCGAAGAGCGAGACGAGCACGCGCTTGAGGTTCTCCCACTTCGTGAACGCCTCGACGAGCGGCTTGGCCGAGGTCATCCCGGCGCTCTTGACGTGGCGGAAGATGGGCGACTCCTTCATCCGCAGGCGGATGTAGAGCGAGACGCCGACCAAGAGGATCGAGATCAGGAACGGGATGCGCCAGCCGTAGTCGCTGAATGCTTCGGGCGACATCGAGCCGCGCACCGAGAGGATGACGGCGAGCGAGACGAAGAGCCCCAGCGTCGCCGTGATCTGGATGAAGGAGGTGTAGAAGCCGCGCCGGCCGTCCGGGACGTGCTCGGCGACGTAGACGGCCGCGCCGCCGTACTCGCCGCCCAAGGCGAGTCCTTGCAGGACGCGCAGCAGCAGCAGCGCGAGCGGGGCGGCGACGCCGATTGTTTCGTAGGTCGGGAGCAGCCCGATCACGGCCGTCGCGCCGCCCATGATCAGGAGCGTGACGAGGAAGGCGTACTTGCGGCCGACGAGGTCTCCGATGCGGCCGAAGAAGAGCGCGCCGAAGGGGCGGACGACGAAGCCGACGGCGAAGGTGGCGAGGTAGGCGAGGTAGGCGAAGGTCTCGTCGCCGGGCGGGAAGAACTTCGACGAGAGGGTACTGGTTAGCGCGCCGAAGATGTAGAAGTCGTACCACTCGATCATCGTGCCGACGGCCGAGGCGGCGATGACCTGCCAGATTTTATAGTCGCCGGTGTGCCCGCCCGCGCTCTCGCTCAAGGGTCGTCTCCCGCCGAAGTAGGAGTTAGGATTCAGGAGTTAGGACTTAGGGAAAAGAGGAGATGAGCTACGGCCCATGTCGCCCGCCTACACCTCTTGCCTAAATCCTAACTCCCGAATCCTAACTCCTAACTCCTTATTCGCTGAACAGCCGCTCGTACTCGGCCTTCCCCCGCGCGTAGCACTCGCAGGCGCGTGCTTCGAGGCCGGCGCGGTCGAGGATGCGGATGCGGCCGCGGCCGTATTCGATGATGCCGGCGGCCTGCGCTTCGAGCGCCGCCTCGGTGACGCCCGCGCGCCGCACGCCGAGCATGATGGCGAGGAACTCCTGCGTGAGCCTCACCTCGTCGGAGCCGACGCCGTCGCTCGACATCAGCAGCCACTTGCTGAAACGCTGGTCGAGCCTGTGCAGGCGGTTGCAGGCCGTCGAGTGCGAGCCGACGACGACGACCGTGTGGATGTAGCGGTTGAGCAGCCCGCGCACCGCGCCGCTGCGCTCGTAAGCCTCTTTGAAAACGTTGGCCCTGACGCGCAGCGCCTCGCCCGGCACTTGGCAGAAGGTCGGCATCGTGGTCTGCCCGGCGTCGAGCAGGACGGGGATGCCGCTCATGCCCTCGCGCCCGATCGTGCCCGACTCGACCGACCCGCCGTCCGCCATCGACGTCACGAGCGAGAGCAGGCAGCTCAGGGGGAAGTAGCAGTGGCGGATCGGCTCGTCGGGCACGATGGCGTAGTCGCCGTGCCTGAGCGCGACGCGCTCGAACTGCGGGCGCAGCCGTTCGAGTTCTTCTGCCGGAAGTTTTGCGAGCAGTCGGTTTTCCATGAATTCGCCGGCGCACAAGACTCTGATTGGCCGGAATTTACAACGCGCGGCGGCCCGTGGCAAGCACAACTTTTGCGGCCCTCGGCGGCGCTCTCACATTAACCGACCGCCGGCACGCCAGACCGCCCGACGACCTGCCGACGGGCGTTCGACGGCCACCTGCTCCGGCCCGTCGCTGCGCGGGCCGGCGGGGCAGTCCGCG
>DATCVD010000665.1:0-3357 GCA_036567125.1 Pyrinomonadaceae bacterium
GTCAGCCCCGTCGCGGCCGGCGCGGCGGCCGGGCCGCGCGACTTCGAGCTGCCGATCCGCTCCACGTCGAGCGGCTTCTGGTCGAGCGCCGTGCAGTTCGACGGGATGACGCGCTCGCTCAACTTCATCGTGGATACGGGCGCGAGCATCTCGGTCGTCTCGCAGCAGTTGCACGACCGCGAAGACCTGTCGCACTTGGAGCAGAAGGCGCGGCTGAAGATTTACGGCGCGGCCGGCGTCTCCGAGAACGTGCCGCTGCTGCTGGTGCCGCGCGTGCGGATCGGGCCGTACACGCACGCGCACCTCGCCGCCGCCGTGCTCGACATGGCCCCGATCAACGAGACGGCCGGCTTCGAGCAGACCGGCATCCTCGGCGGCAACATCCTGCGGTTCTTCCGCGTCACGTTCGACTTCGCGCGCGGCGTCGTGCGGCTGGAGATGCTGCCCGGCTACCAGCCGCCCGTGCCCACGCCGCGCGAGGGAACGGTCACGCCGCAGGGCTACTGACCCGTCACGCCGTGAAGCAGGGCCTCTACATCGAGACCTCGGTCGTCGGCGCGTACCTCGACAACGGCGAGCCGTTCCGCCGCGACCTCACGATCCGCTGGTGGGAGCGCGAGCTGTCGGAGTACCGCGCGGTCGTCTCGCCGCTCGTCGAGCGCGAGCTTGAGCGCGTGCCCGAGCCGCACCGCACCGGCTACCTCAAACTCATCCGCCCGCTCGAACGCGTCGACGTCTCGGAGGAGGCCGCGATCCTCGCCGAGGGCTACGTCGCGCGCGGCATCTTCCACCGCAAGTATCTGGGCGACGCGCTCCACGTCGCCGTCGCCTCCGTGCACAAGCTCGACTACCTCGTGACGTGGAACTTCGGCCACCTCGCCAACGTCCGCCGACAGGCGCGCGTCCGCCTCTTCAACACCGCCGCCGGCTTCTTCTGCCCCGTCATCGTCACGCCCGAGTTTCTGGTCTCGGAGCTGACGGAGACGGCGAAGCCGTGAACAGTGAATCGTAAATCGGGAATAGAAAAACCCTGTTCTGATCTGTTCACGATTGACGATCCACTGTTCACGGCCTTTTGCTCTTGTCACCGCAGGCGATTTACGTTTTACTATCCACTAACGATGTACAGGCGACCGAGATTCTTGGAGATGCTGCACGCGATCCGCGAGGAGATGTCGCGCGAGGCCGACTACGACGTCGAGCTGTTCGCCGAGATGGCGCGCACCGGCGCGCGCCCCGCGCACGGCCCCGCGCGCAACGTCCGCGGCTTCCGCAAGCGCGCGCCGCGCAACGAGCAGCCCGATAACGTGACGCCGATCAAGCAGCGCAAGCGAGCAACAAGATGAGAGGTCAGAGGTCAGAGGTTAGAGGTTAGAAAAAGCATTCAGAAAGTTTTTACTAACCTCTAACCTCTAACCTCTGACCTCTAACCTCTCCCTCAAAGTTATGGAAGAGACGTTCGAGGCCATCGGGCTGGAAGTGCCGAGCGAGAAGGACTTCAACCACCTCGCCGAGCGCGCGGGCGATCAGGGCGAACCCAGCCAGCTCACGCGGCGCGGGGCCGTCCTGCACGGCCGCTGCTGGAAGCTCGGCGAGGGCTTGGAGGTCTGGACGGTGCTCTACGAGTCGGGCACGGGCGAGATTTTCTACGCCGACTGCCGCCCCGGCTTCCGCGCGCGCTACACGCAGCGCGTCAGCCCGTGGGCCTTGACCGAGTACGACGAGGAGGGCGAGGCCATCGTCCACGGCTACTGCGACGGGACGGAGACGGAAGTCCTCTTCGAGTTGCAGAACCTGACCGAGGTTGGCCCCGAAGGCTTCCGCTCGCAGGAGTTGCACGTCGGGCTGTGCGGGCTGGCCTACCGCGCGCGCGTCTGCGCCAAGCCCGAGGCGGCGCGCTGGCAGACGCTCGAAGAGTGCGCGCCCTCGCGCGCCGCGCACGAGAACGACTGGAGCCTCGTCGGCCGCGTCCTGTCGTTCAAGCCGCTGCGCAACCCGCTCTCCGGCGGCGACCTCTACTGGGCCTACCTCGATCTCGACTGCCTCAAGCTCGAAGTCCTCATCAACCAGCGCAGCCTGCGCGGCGGGCCGCTCAGCGTCGGCGCGACGGTCGCGGCCGACGTGTGGCTGCAAGGCCACGTCCTCGACAGCCGCGCCCTGCAATCGCGCTACGAGGGGCTGGACACGGCCTTCTCGCAGGCCGACCTCTGGCGTCGCCTGCGCCGCCGCAACTAGCGCGCTTCGCGGACGCCGAGCTGATAACGGATGCGCGCCCTCAAACGCCTCGCCGTCGCCGCAGTCGTCTTCCTCATCGTCGCGGCCGTCGGCCTCTACTTCTTCAACCAGTTCTGGGTTCACCGCTTCGACGAGCTGATCGAGAAGCAGGCGCGCATCTACCGGCTCGATCCCCTGCTGGTGTGGAGCGTCATCCACGAGGAGACCTATTTCCGGCCGTGGGTGGTGGGCGACGCGGCCGAGATCGGGCTGATGCAGGTGACGCCGACCGTCGGGCGCGAGTGGGCCGACGAGACGGGCCTGCGCGAACTCTCCGCGCAGATGCAGCGCGACCCGGCGTCCGTCCTGCGCGACCCGGAGCGCAACATACAGGTCGGCTGCTGGTACCTGGAAAAAATCTCGAAGGGCTACCGCGACACGCCCGACGCCGAGGCGCGGATGCTCGCCGCCTACAACGCCGGCCCCTCGCGCGCCGCCGAGTGGAACCGGACGGAGCCGGGCGAGCGCCCGCTCACCGCCGAACAGTTCATCCAGCGCATCGACATCCCCTCGACGCGCGCCTACGTCTCCTCGATCCTCACGCGCTACCGCGAAATCAAAGCCGACGCGGCGCGGGCGGGTAAGTCCCCGTGACCTACCGCCAACTGCTCGCGCGCAACGGCGACTTCCGCCGGCTCTGGCTGGGGCAGGTCGTCTCCGAGGTCGGCGACTGGCTCAACAACATCGCGGTGCTCGCGCTCGTCCTTGAGCTGGCCGGCCCCGACAGTCAGGGGCGCGCCGTCGCCGTCTATGCCGTCGCGCGCCACCTGCCGCTCTTCGTGTTCGGCCCCGTCGCGGGCGTCGTCACGGACAGGGTCGACCGCAGGCGGCTGATGGTCGCGGCCGACGTCGTCCGGGCCGCGCTCGCGCTCGGCTTCCTGCTCGCGCCGCTCTGGCGTTCGCTCCCGGCCATCTACCTCGTCGGCGCGTCGCTCTTCTCCGCCTCGGCCTTCTTCAACGCCGCCAAGCGCGCCGCGCTCCCGAACCTCGTCCGCGAGACCGACGAACTGCTCGCCGCCAACTCGCTCTCGGCCGCGACGACGGCCGCGACCATCGCCGCCGGCTCGGCGGTCGGCGGCCTCC
>DATCVD010000666.1:0-8013 GCA_036567125.1 Pyrinomonadaceae bacterium
CCGCATCCCCAAGGGCGTCCTGCTCGTCGGCCCCCCGGGCACGGGCAAGACCCTGCTCGCGCGCGCCGCCGCGCACGAAGCTGGCGTGCCCTTCATCGCCGTCTCCGGATCGAGCTTTCAGGAAAAATTCGCCGGCCTCGGCGCGTCGCGCGTCCGCCGGCTGTTCGCCAAGGCCCGCGAGCTGTCGCCGTGCGTCGTCTTCATCGACGAGATCGACGCGCTGGGCCGCCGCCGCGGGCGCGGCAACGATTCGGCCTCGGCCGATCAGGATCAGACGCTCAACCAACTGCTCATCGAGATGGACGGCTTCGCGCAGCTCTCCGGCGTCGTCGTCATCGCCTCGACCAACCGCCCCGACATACTCGATCAGGCCCTGACGCGGCCCGGCCGCTTCGACCGCGAGATCGCCGTCAACCTCGCGGACGTGCGCGGCCGCGAGGCCATCCTCCGCGTCCACGCGCGCAAGCTCAAGCTCGAAGACGGCCTCGAACTCGGCTGGATCGCGCGCGGCACGCCCGGCTTCTCCGGCGCAGACCTCGCCAACCTCCTGAACGAGGCCGCCATCGCCGCCACGCGCCACGACGCCGCGGCGATCGGCCGCCCGCACGTCGAGCACGCGCGCGACAAAATCCTGATGGGGGCCGAGCGCCACGGCTTCATGATGGACGAGGGCGAGCGCTGGGTGACGGCCGTCCACGAGGCGGGCCACGTCGCCGTCGGCTTGGACGTGAAGAACACCGACCCGATTCACAAGGTCTCGATCCTGCCGCGCGGCCGCGCGCTCGGCGTCACGCAGTCCCTGCCCGAACGCGACCGGCTGATGCGCACGCGCGACTACCTCGAAGATCAGATCGCGATGCTCTTGGGCGGCCGCGCCGCCGAGATGATCATCCTCGACACGATGACCGCCGGCGCGTCGAACGACATCGAGCGCGCGGTCGAGATCGCGCGCCGGATGGTTGCCGAGTTCGGCATGAGCGCGCTCGGCCCGGTTCACCTCGGCAAGCCCGAAGACCCGCGCAGCCAGTCGCTCTTGGACGCCGTCGAGAGCGAGACGAACGCCATCATCGCGGCGCAGCTCAAGCGCGCCTGCGAGATCGTCTCGGCGCGCCGCGAGGAGATCGCGCTGCTCTCGGCCGGCCTGATGGAGCGCGACACGCTCGACTCCGACGAGATCAAAGCCTGCTTCGGCCTCCGCGCCACGCAGGCCGCGGCGTAACCTGCGAGCAATCGGCGCGCGGACGGGCGGCGGGCTTCGACGGCCCGCCGCCCGTCCCTCTTTGCGAACTTGATAAACCCCGCGCACCTCTTGTAAGTTTGCCGGCGTCAGCGGGGAAACGCTCTGGCCGTCCTGCCAGCCCTAACACTCTGAAAGCTCCCGAAAGTCTTTTAGCGATGGCACAACCCGGCGTCGCGCGGCTCGAACTGCCCATCCTGCAAGAGCTGGCCGCCACCGGCGGCACGGACGACGTGCGCTTCCTCTACGACCGCCTCGTCGCCTACTTCCCGCAGATGGGCGGCGCCGACGCCGCGCCGACGCGCGACGACCGGCGCTGGCGTCGCCACGTCCAGCAGGCGGGCCGGGAGCTTGACGACAAGCGCCAGATCGAGCGCCGCCGCGGCCTCTGGACGATCACGCAGCAGGGCCGCCGCCGCGTCGACGAAGAAGCGCCAAGTTTTTCCTTCGAGATCGAATCAGAACCCGCGGCGCAGGCCGCCGCCGAAGGTCTCTCGCACGGCGACGTGCAGCAGATGCTCATCGACATCGGCCGCTCGCTCGGCCGCCACGCCGAGAAGGAGTTTGAATACTACGACGTGATCTGGCGCGACGCCGGCGGCAGCCCGCGCATCAGCCACGTCTTCGAGGTGCAGCGCAAGGGCAACGTCGACGCCGCGCTCGCCAAACTGAAGCGCGCCTACGAGTCGCAGCGGTCGAAGCCCTTCCTCGTCGTCGCCTCGGAGCGCGACACGAACCGCGCGCAGCTCCAGATGTCGCTCGCGCGCACCGGCCCGTTCCACGAGATCGGGAGCGTGACGACCGTCCTCAGCTTCGAGCAGCTGCGCCGCCTGCACCGCGCGCTCGTGTCCGTCGAAGACCTCCTGCCGGAGTTCATCGGGAGATGACCACGACGGCGGCCGGCCCGCCCCTCCGCAAGCAGTACCTCGACATCAAGCGTCGCCACCCGGACGCGATCCTCCTCTTCCGCATCGGCGACTTCTACGAGGCGTTCGACGACGACGCCCGCGTCGTCGCGCGCGAACTCGGCATCGTCCTCACGTCGAAGCCGATGGGCCGCAACTTCCGCGTCCCGCTCGCGGGCGTGCCCTTCCACAGCTTGGAGCGCCACCTCGCCACGCTGATCGCGCGCGGCCACCGCGTCGCGCTCTGCGAGCAGTTGTCTTCCGAGCCGGTCAGGGGCGGCCCCGGCCGCGGCCTCATCGAGCGCGACGTTGTCCGCGTCGTCACGCCGGGCACGGTCGTCGAGCCGGGCCTGCTTGAGAGCAAGGTCAACAACTACCTCGCGGCCTACGCGACGGACGGCCGGCGCGCGGGCCTAGCTTACGCCGACGTGACCACGGGCGAGTTCGCCGCGACGGAGATCGACGCCCCCGACGCGCTCGACGAGCTGCGCCGCATCGCCCCCGCCGAAGTCCTCGTCCCGCACTCGCTCAAGGTCAAAGACGACGCGCTGCCCGGCTTCGTCACCCGCCGCGAGGACGAGGACTTCGCCGCCAAGCCGGCGCGCGAGGCGCTGCTCAAACACTTCGGCACGCGCTCGCTCGCGCCCTTCGGCGTCGCCGACTCGCCGCTCGCCGCGACCGCGGCCGGCGCGATCATCCGCTACCTCGGCGACACGCAGTCGGCCTCGGCCGGCCAGTTGACCAAACTGACCCGCTACCACACGGGCAACTTCATGCTGCTCGATCAGCAGACGCTCCGCAGCCTCGAAGTGCTCGAAGCGGCGGGCGGCGCGCCGTCGCTGCTCGGGACGCTCGACCAGACGCGCACGGCGATGGGCGGCCGCCGCCTGCGCCAGTGGCTCCGGCAGCCGCTGCTCGACGCGGCCGAGATCGCGCGCCGCCACGAGCACGTCGCGTGGCTGCGCGACAACGCCCGCGCCCGCGCCGAGCTGTTCGCCGCGCTCGAACTCGTCCACGATCTCGAACGCCTGTCGAATCGCGCGCGCGCCGGCCTCGCCACGGCCGGCGAGGTGCTCGCGCTGGGGCAGGGAATCAGTGCCATTCCGCGCGTCCGCGCCGTGCTCCAGCAGGACGCCGCGCGCTTCGGCGCGCTGCTCGCCGCGCTGCCCGAATGCGAGGCCGTTTTGCGAGTCGTCCGCGACGCGCTGAACGACGAGCCGCCCCGTCGCGGCGAGGCCGTCGGCGTCATCCGCGCCGGCTACTCCGAGGAGTTGGACAAGCTGCGCGAGTTGCTGAAGAACGGCCGCACCGTGCTCGCCGAGATGGAGCAGCGCGAGCGGGCGCGCACCGGCATCAAGAGCCTGCGCGTCGGCTTCAACAAGGTCTTCGGCCATTACATCGAGGTGACGCGGCCGAACCTCCACCTCGTCCCCGCCGCCTACACGCGCAAGCAGACGCTCGCGCAGGCCGAGCGGTTCGTCACGCTCGAACTCAAGGAGTACGAGTCGCTCGTCACGAACGCGCAGGAGCGGATCGCGGAACTCGAAGCCGGCATCTTCCGCAAAGTCTGCGTCGAGATCGGCAAGCGGCGCGACGAAATACTCGCCGCCGCCGCCGCGCTCGCGCACCTCGACGCCGTCGCCTCCTTCGCCGAGGCGGCCGACCGCCACGACTACGTGCGGCCGAACGTGATCGACGCGCCGCTGCTCCGCGTCAGCCTCGGACGCCACCCGGCGCTTGAGCGCGTCGTCGAACGGGGCCGCTTCGTCGCCAACGACCTCTCGCTCGGCGGCGAAGGCTCGCACGACATCGCGCTCATCACGGGGCCGAACATGTCGGGCAAGTCGACCTTCCTCCGCCAGACCGCGCTCATCGTCCTGATGGCGCAGGCCGGCAGCTTCGTGCCGGCGCGCTCGGCCACGGTCGGCCTCTGCGACCGCGTCTTCACGCGCATCGGCCTCTACGACCGCATCGGCAGCGGCGAATCGACCTTCATGACCGAGATGGTCGAGACCGCCCACATCCTCAACCACGCGACGCCGCGCTCGCTGATCCTCTTGGACGAACTCGGCCGCGGCACTTCGACTTACGACGGGCTGGCCGTCGCGCGCGCCGTCCTCGAACACCTGCACAACCACCCGAACTTGCGCGCGCGCACGCTCTTCGCCACACACTACCGCGAGCTGACGGCGCTCTCGGACGTGCTCCCGCGCGTGCAGAACCTCCACGTCGAGATCGCGGAGGAGGACGGCGAGCTGGTCTTCCTCTACCGCGTCAGCCCCGGCAGCGCCGAGCGCAGCTACGGCGTTTACGCGGCCAAGCTCGCGGGCCTGCCGCGCCCCGTCGTCCGCCGCGCCGAAGAACTCTTGGCCGAGTACGAGTCGCCCGCGCGCGGCGTCGAAGTCCGCGTCGCGGGCGACGTGCCGTCGCGCCCGTCGTCGTCGCCGCAGCAAACGCCGGATCAGCAGTCGTGCCTCGTCAAAGCCTTGCTCGACGCCGACATCAACAACCTCTCGCCCGTCGAAGCCCTGATGAAACTTTACGAGCTGCGCCGCCTTGCCGAAGATGCCGACAAGGAGGGCGGCACGGCTCGCGCCGTCAAAAGGGCGTAAACGAAAACGGTGGATGCGGAACGCGGGACGACGAACCGAGAGCAACTGTCTTCGGTTCACCGTCCCGCGTTCCGCGTTTTTCAGACCGGATCGGTGTGAACCTGCACGCGCGTGCGGGGCAGCTCGGCTTGGATGGCGCGGATGACTTGGACGGTGAGGTCGTGGGCCTCTTCGAGGCTCTTGTCGCGCTCGACTTCGAGGTGGAGGTCGATGAACTTGATCGAGCCGGAGCGGCGCGTCCGCAGGTCGTGGAAGCCGACGACGCCGCGCCCGCGGAAGTCCGTGACGACGCGCTCGATAGCCTCGTCAACCTCGGCGGGCAGGCGCTTGTCCATCAGCACGTCGATGGAGTCGCGCGCGACCGAGAAGGCCGAGGCGAGGATGTAGGCCGAGATGGCGAGGGAGAAGATCGGATCGGCGAGGAGCCACCCCGTGAGGTACGAGGCGGCGAGCGCGGCGAGCGCCGCCCCGTTCGAATAGATGTCGGAGGCGTAGTGGACGGCGTCGGCGGCCAGCGCGGGCGAGTCGGTCTGGCGCGCGACCGCCTTCAGGCGGTAGACGAGGCCGACGCTGACCAAGACGGCGACGATCATCGTGACGATGCCGACGCCCTCGGCCTGCGTCGCGCGCGGCTCGACGAGGCGGCGGATCGCCTCCCAGACGAGGAAGAAGCCGGAGGCGGTGATGACGAGCGCCTGAAAGAGTCCGGCAAGCGACTCGGCCTTGCCGTGGCCGTAGGCGTGATCCTCGTCGGGCGGGCGCGCGGCGGCGCGGACGGCGAAGAAGTTGATCGCCGAGGCGAAGATGTCCATCGTCGAGTCGAGCAGCGAGGCCCAGACGCTGATCGAGCCGGTCAGGTAGCCGGTCGCGGTCTTGATCAAAATCAGGAACGCCGCGGCGAGAATCGAGAGCCGCGCCGCCTGATTCTTGAGCGCCGCCTCGCCGGGTTGGTGCCCGTCGTGTGTCTCGTTCGCCGCCGCCGTCATCTGATTTAAAAAGCTCTCCCGCCGTTTCGTCCAATCTTAACAAATTCAACGGCCGAGGGCGTCGGGCCGCTCGGAGACCTCCTCTAAGGCGCGGCTGCGTCTCCTGATCGTGACGACGCCGACGCCCGCGAAGATGAGCGCGGCGGCGACGAAGGTGCGCGGCCCCGGCCGCTCGCCGAGCACGAGCGGCGCGAGCGCGAGCGCGATGAGCGGCTGCATGTAGATGTACACCGCGACGACGCTCGGCTCGACGCGCCCCAGCGCCCACGCGTTCAAATAGTAGGTTAGCACCGTCGGCACGGCGACGATGTAGAGGAGCGCGAGCCAGACGTGCGCTTCGATGTCCGCGAGCCGCACGTCCTTGAGCGAGTAGAGGCCGACGGGCAGCGTCACGGCGTTCGCCATCACGAACATCCACGTGATGACGACGAGCGCGCCGTAGCGGCGGATGGCGTCCTGCGAGATGGCGATGTAGAGGCCGTAGAAGCAGGCGTTGGCGACGAGCAGGAGGTTGCCCGTCGTGGAGGACTGCGAGAAGTCGGCGCCGAAGGGGTTGACGAGGTAGGCCGCGCCGAGCGCGGCCACGGCGAGGCCCAGTGCCACGCGCGCGGAAAAGCTTTCGCGGCCGAGCGCGAGGCTGCCGGCGAGCGTGAAGACCGGGATCATCGTGCCGAGCAGGTTGGCGTTGATGACGGTCGAGAGCGAGAGGCCCTTGATGAAGAGGAGTTGGTTGAGCGCGACGCCGAGCAGGCCGTAGAGCGCGAACTTAAAGTAGTCCGCGCGGCGCGCGACGGCGATGCGTTTGAAGGAGCGGCTGAGGAGGAGGAAGGCGACCGCGCCGCCGAAGACGCGCGCGGCCGCCAGCGTCGTGCTCGGCATCGCGCGCAGGACGATCTTGCCGACGATGGGCCACGTCCCGAAGAAGATCTGCACGGCGACGAGCGCGAGGTGAGGCCGCAGTCCCGCGCGCCCGGCCGAAGTGTCGTCGTTCATCGGGGCCGCGGCCTTTCCGATCCAGTCGCTCGCGCGCGGCCGGCCGCGCGCCGCGCGGCTAGCCGTTGCCTTTTTCGTTAGCCGCGCCGCCGCGCTCGCCGCCGCGGCCACTGCCGCCGCCCTCCCGGCCCTCCGAATGCTGCACGGGGTTAATCCCGCGTTCGGAATGCTGGACGGGGTTGATGCCCTTCGAGGCCGCCTTGTCGCCCTCGGGGCCTTGCCGTTCGCCCTGCCGGTTCGCGTCGCGCTCGTCGTCCATCTTCGTAGCCTCCTTCTCGCTCGCGTGAGAGTTCGCGAGGTTTCAGATCATCAACAGCAGGGGGTTCTCAAGAATCTTCTTGAAGGTTTGCAAGAATTTCGCGCCGGTCGCGCCGTCGATGACGCGGTGGTCGCACGACATCGTGACGCGCATGATTTGCCGGACGACGACCTCGCCGTCGCGCGCGACGGGTTTAGCCGTCATCTGGCCGACGGCGAGGATCGCCGCTTCGGGCGGGTTGATGACGGCCGTGAACTCGTCGATGCCGAACATGCCGAGGTTGCTCACCGAGAAGGTCGCGCCCGTGTACTCTTCGGGCTTGAGCCTGCGCGTGCGCGCGCGCTCGGCCAACTCGCGCACCTCGCGGCTGATCTGGCCGATTGACTTGCGGTCGGCCGCGCGCACGACCGGCGTGATCAGCCCGTCCTCGACCGCGACCGCGACGCCGATGTCCGCGCGCTCGTAGAAGCGGAGCGACTTCTCCTGGAACGAGGCGTTGACCTGCGGGTGCTGGATGAGCGCGGCCGCGGCGACCTTGATGATGATGTCGTTGACGCTCGCCTTGTTCTCCGTGTCGAGTTCGTTGATCTTGCGGCGCAGCTCGGCCGCGTTGTCCATCTCGATCTCGGTCGTCAGGAAGAAGTGCGGGACGGGGCCGATGGAGGTGACGAGTCGGCGCGCGATGGTCGCGCGCATCGTCGAGACGGGCTCGTCGCGGTAGGGCGACGCGCCCTCTATGGGCGACTGCTGCGGGGGCGCTTGCGGCGCGGGCGTCTCGACGGCGCGCAACTGCGTCGGCTGTGCCGCGGCCTGTTGTGTCTGCGGTTGCGGCTGCGGCTGCGCGCCCGACTTCATTGCGGCCTCGATGTCGCGCTTGACGATGCGGCCGCCGGGGCCGCTGCCCGAAAGCGCGCCGAGGTTGATGTTCTGCTCGGCCGCCATGCGCGCGGCGATGGGCGAGACGAGGAGTCGCCCGCCGCGCTGTCCGTTGCCCTGAGCCGCGCCGCTGGTCGAAGCTGTG
>DATCVD010000667.1:0-11089 GCA_036567125.1 Pyrinomonadaceae bacterium
GGCCGCTGCCCGCGCGCGCGCGTGGCCCGCGTGGCGCGGAAGACGAGCAGCAGTTGTTGGAGCGCCTCGCCGCCGCGCGACATGCGCCGGCGCAGGACGATCTCGCGCTCGAAGGAGAAGCCCTGCGCCAGCAGCAGGTCGGTCAGCAGCGTGTGCGTCGGGACGTGGACTCCGGCGTAGGCCGAGTCGCCGATGTCGATCATGACGGAGCCGCCCGGCCGGACGTGCCGCCGGAGTCCGCGGAAGACCGCGTCCATGTCGGAGAAGTAGGTCGCGGCCATGAGCGGGATGCGCATGTCGTAGGCCGACTCCCGGAGGCGTTCGACGACCGCGGCGACGCTCGCCGGCAGCCCGCCGCCCGTCGCCTTGCCGACCGTCACGTCGTTGATGCCGGCCGTGATCGCGCGCTGGCGGAAGCCCGCGAGGTCGGCGGCCGTGCGCAGGCAGCGCAGGAACCAGAGTTCGACCTTCGTGTTGCGGAAGTAGTTCGTGCCGTTCAGGTACGGCGGGCTGGTGACGACGGCGTCCACTTCGAGCGGCGGGACGGCGTCGAGGTAGCGCGCGTTCTCGCAGACGAGCGCGGGCCGCTCCTTGATGGGCGCGATGCGTTCGAGGTCGGCGGCAATCAGGCGCAGGAACTTCTGCGCCGACGGAACGAACTCCTCGGCCCCGCGTTTCGACTCCGCCTCGGTTCTGAAACGAACGTCGCCGCGCCGGATCAGGCGCGACGCCGGCAGCAGACTCGACAGCACGGCGATGGAGAAGAGGCGCGCCGTCGGCGGCTCGGCGCACGCCAGCTCGTCCGCGAGGGTGCGCGCGCGCAGGACTTCGACGAAGACCTCTTCGTCGAAGAACCGGCTCCCGCCGAACGTGGCCGCGTAGGTCTCTTTCAACAGTTCGTCGGGCGTCGTCCGGGCCAGCCTCTCCGGTAGCTCGTCGGCGAGGGCGCGCAGGCGCGCGGCCCAGCGGAGCCTCGTCGCCTCGCCGGCCGTCAGGGCGTCCGTCTTGCACTCGGTTAAATACTGGAGCAGCGGGTTCAGCTCGCAGTAGAAGGACTGCCGGCCGAGGTTGGCGGCCGTCAGCGGCGTCGTGCCCGAGCCCGCGAACGGATCGAGCACGCGGCCCGCGTCGGGCGCGAACTCCAAGAGCACCTGCTCGACGAACTGCGGCGAGTAGCCTTCGAGGTACGGGTACCAGTCGTGCAGCGGCTCGGCCTGCCCGCCGCGGAAGGTCGTCTGGATCGGCTCGAAGAGCGGGAGCGGCGGGGCGTTCAGGCCCGCGAGCACCGGGTGCGGCTGCGCGGCCATGCGGCGGAGCTGGCGGACGCAGTAGGTGTTGAGCGCGATCCCCTCGTCGGCCGCCGCGCGCCGCAGCGACTCGAAGCTGTCGTGGCCGAGCGTCTCCCGCAGCTCCTGACTCGACAGCGATTTGACGGCCTCGTAAATCCCCGCGTCGCGCTGGCTGAACGCGAGCGTCAGGTTCTTCTGGTGCGGCGACTCGGCGGGGTGGTCGGAAAAATAGACGGTCTTGAAGCTCTGGCTCATGGGCTGGCAGCGGGCGACGAACTCGTCAGGGCGAACGCGGAAGAAGGTATCATAATATGATAGTCACTTCGAGAACTATTTCGGGCGGCCGGAAATGAAAGCAGGAGTCAGGAGTCAGGAGTCAGAATGATCGGCTGAAACCGTTTTTCCTTCTGAATCCTAGCTCCTAGCTCCTAATTCCTGACTCCTGACTCCTGACTCTTGCTTTACGGTTTGCCGGTCGCGGCGATGCCGGCGAGGCGCTTCTGGATTTCGTCCTCCGTGAGCCAGCGGCCGCGCACCATCACGCCCGCGCGCCTCGCGACGTTGGACAGGTCTTTCAGCGGGTCGCCGTTGACGAGGACGAGGTCGGCGCGGCTGCCCTGAGTGACCGTGCCGAAGCGCGCCTTGTCCTTGTGGTACGCGCCCGCGTTGCGCGTCGCCGTGAGGATGATCTGGTAGGGCGTCAGGCCGGCTTCGAGCATCGACGCCATCTCGCGGTGGACGGAGAAGCCGGGGACGCTGAACTGCTGCGGCGCGTCCGTGCCGAAGATGACGCGCACGCCGCCGTCGTGGAGCGCCTTCAGGATGCGCTTGCGGTTGGCGGCCGTCTGCTCCGCCTTCTTGCGGTCGAACTGCGCGCTCGCCTGCCGCGCGCGGTGGGCCTTCTCCCAGTTCTGCACCATCGGCGCGGGCATGTATTTCAGTTCGGGGTAGCCGAGCAGCTTCTCGATGCTCGCGACGCCGAGCAGCGTCTCCCAGAGCGCCTGCGTCGGGACGATCCACGCGTCGGCCTTCTTCGTCAGGCGCACGACCTCCGCGAGCTTGGCCTCGTCGAGCGGCGCGCCGTCCGCGCCGAGGTGCTCGACGTACCCGTCGACGTGATCAATCGTCTCCTGCCTCATCTCCAGCGCGTGCGCGAGGCCCACGTCGGCCGGGACGTGGCCGGCGAAACGGATGCCGACCTCGTGCGCCGTCTTCGCCATCGCGTCGTACTCGGCGCGCGTCAGGCCGGGGTGGACTTTCAGCAAGTCCCAGCCCTCGCGCTTCTGCTGTCTGACCATCTCGGCCGCCTGCTCCGGCGAGTTCACCGAGTTGCCGTTGAAGCTCGGCCCGGCGAGGTAGAGCGTCGGGGCGAGCAGCTCGCCGCGGTTCGCCCGGTCGCGCAGCTCCAACTGGCCGGGCGCGCCGAGCATCCCGCGCACGGTCGTCACGCCGTTGGCGACGTACATGAAGAGTACCGCCTCGGTGAACTCCTTCGGGGCCTGCGGCGGCGGGATGTGGCCGTGCATCTCGGCCAGCCCCGGCATCAGGTACTTGCCGCGGCCGTCCACGCGCGTTGCGCCGGCCGGAACCTTGACCTTCGCGGCCGGGCCGACCTCGACGATCTGATCGCCGCGCACGACGACCGTCTGATCCGCCAGCACGCGCTCCGAGTCCATCGGCACGACGTTCACGTTGACGAAAGCGATCTCCTGAGCCTTCGCGGCCTCGGCCTTCGCGGCCTCCTGCGGCTTCGACTGGCCCAAGCCGGCCGACGTTTCGGCCGGGCCGCCGCAGCCCAAGAGCAGCAGGGCGGCGGCGCACAGTTGCGCCACGCGCGTCCTCATCCTCGCACTCCGATTTTTCATGCTCGCACTCCGAGTTTGTTGTCCCGCGACTTGAAGGGGGCCGGTCTCGCCGCCACTGTAAAAGAATCGGGCCGAGAAAAAAAGGGGGCGGCGAGAGATCGCCGCCCCCTTCAAGTCTCACGCCGCGGCGTGAGAGACAGCGGGAGAGTCCGTCTAGAAGTCGAACCGCAGCCCGAGCTGGATGACGCGCGGGTTGCTGCTAAAGACCCGGTCGGGCCGGTTGAAGGCGCTGCCGATCGTGTTGACGTTGCCGGCGGCGGTGGTCGGGATGGGGCTCACGTCGTTAGGCGAACCCGGAATGTACTGCGGGTGGTTGAAGGCGTTGAAGAAGTCGGCCCGCAGCCTGAAACGCTTCGTCTCGCCGACGCGGAAGTCTTTGAAGACCGAGAGGTCGAAGTTGTTGATGCCCGGCAGCGGCAGCGTGTTGCGCGCCGAGTTGGAGAGCGCCCCGAGGCCGGCCTGAATGTACTCGGCCCCGGGGTTGTCGGCCACGTAGCCGACGATCCGCTCTTCGACGGGCGTGAGGCAGTCGCCAGCCGCGTCGAAGGCGGTGCAGGTGCGGAGCAGCGGCGTGACCGTGCTCCCGGTGTTGCGCGCGCCCGCGGGGTTGCGGATCGTGCGGTCGGGCGCGGCGTCGAAGTTCAGGTTCGAGTCGATGCCGGAGAGCACGGTCGCGCGCTGGCCCGACTCGGCCGAGTAAGTCCCGGCGAGGCTCCAGCCGCCGAGCACCGTGCGGACGAAGCCGCTCTCGTGGTTGCGCAAAAACGGCACGTCGTAGAGGAAGCCGAGGACGAAGCGGTGGCGGCGGTCGAGCGCCGAGTCGGCGCGCTCGCGGCGCAAATCCTGGAAGTCCTCGACGCGGCGCGGGCTAAGGACGGTCGAGAAGACCTCGGCCGTCGTGTCGTCGATGAGGTGGCTCCAAGTGTAGGCCGCGCTCATCTGGAAGCCCTCGGAGAAGCGGCGCTGCAACTGCGCCGACGCGCCGTGGTAGGTCGAGTTGCCGTTCGAGAGGAAGCCGACGACGAAGTTGCCGTTGAAGCCCGCGTTCTCGTAGGCGGGGACGAGCGGCGACTCGGCGAGCAGGTCGGCGAGCGTCAGGGTGCGCGCGTCGATCTGCGCCTGCGTCGGGGCCGCGAGGAAGGTCGGCAGGTTGCGCGCCGCGTTGACGGGCGCGCGCGAGTTGAGCCGGTTCTGCGTGAGCAGGTGGATGCCGCGCGTGCCGAGGTAGCGCAGCTCAAGCGAGTAGTCCTTGAGGAACTGCCGCTGGAAGCTGAGCGTCCACGTCAGCGAGTACGGCACTTCCTGATCGGGGATGAAGGCGGAGGTCGCGGCGCGCGCCTCGGCCGGGTCGGTGATGGCGACGGGCGTGCCGCTCAGGCCGCCCTGCGCCAAGAAGTTCGGGGTGCGCAGCGCCGGGTTGAGGTCGAGCGTCTGGTTGGCCTGCGGCGGGAGCGCGAGGATGTAGAGGTTGTCGAAGATGTAATCGTAGGCCATCGAGAAGCCGGCGCGGATCGACGACTTGCCGCTCGCGCCGAAGACGCTGCCGAGCAGCCCCGAGTCGAAGTTCGGCGCGTAGGCCACGCCGACGCGCGGGCCGAAGTTCTTCAACTGCTCCTGCGGCTCGCGGAACTCGATCAGGCCGGGCACGGAGGAGATGGCGTTGAGCGACTGGAGCTTCGCGCCCTTCGGCACCTGCTGGTAGGAGTAGCTGAGGCCGAGGTTGAGGGTCAGGTTCGAGCGCACGCGCCAGTCGTCCTGCGCGTAGGCGAAGAGGACGTGCTGGTCGCCGTAGTAGGGCGAGGCGCCGACCGTGCGCTGGCCGAACACGTCGGGGCTGAGATCGCGCAGGAACGTGTCGATGTTGCCGTACTGGTAGTCGCCGCGCTCGCGCTGGACGAAGGTCTGCGGCGAGATGACGCGGCGGAAGTCGCCGCCGAACTTGAACGAGTGGTTGCCGCGCAGCCACGTCAGGTTGTTGACGACCTGATAGTTGTTCTCCGTGTAGGTCTGCGGCGCGTTCGGGTTCGGGCCGATGTTCAAGGCGAGGTCGTCGAGGATGATGTTCGGGAACACGTCGAGGCCGGGGTAGGTCAGGCCGGGCGCGGGCGTCGGCTGCTCGTAGCGGCGGTAGGCGACGCGCGTCTCGTTGATCAGGTTCGACGTGAAGTTGTGCAGCAGCGTGTAGGAGAACAGGCGGCCGAGGATCGGCGCGGTGATGAAGAACTGCGGCAGGTTGGCGAAGGTGTCCACGTCGGCCGTGTTCGTCATCGTGAAGCGGAAGCGGTGCTGCGTGTTCGCCGTCTGGGTGTAGTCGACGTTCAGCAGGAAGTGGTTCTGCTTCGTGAAGTTCGGCGAAGGGATCGAGACGAGGCCGACGGGCACCGCGACCGCCTGCCCTTCGGGGCACTCGCCGCCGACGCGCGCGACGCGGCAGAAGTCGATGGTGTCGGTCTGCAACGGCGCGACGGGGGTGAACGTGTTGAAGACGCCGAGGTTGGCGGCCGAGAGGCCCGGCTGCGCGTTGATGACGGCGAAGCCCGCGGCGGTCGGCGTCGTGATGCCGCCCACGCCCGCGGCCGTACCGACGTGCAGCCGCTCGTAGGAGGTGTAGAAGAAGAGCTTGTCGCGGCCGTGGAAGTACGGGTCGTTGCCCTCGCCGAAGCGCGGGAAGATGACGGGGCCGCCGAGGTTGACGCCGCCGCGGAAGAAGTCGGAGCGCGGCATGAACAGGTCGCCCGACGAGCGGTCGCGCGTCACGCCCGCGTTCTTCTGCAAGGTGTCGAGCGCGTTCAGGTAGCGGTTGCGCGTGAAGCTGTAGGCCGAGCCGTGGAAGTCGTTCGTGCCCGACTTCGTGACGGTGATGAACTGCCCGCCGTTCGAGCGCGCGAACTCGGCCGAGAACTGGTTCTGGATGAGCGAGAACTCCGCGACGTTCTCAGGGGAGACGTAGACGGTCGGGCCGGTCACGTCCTTGCGGTTGTTGTCCACGCCGTCGAGGACGAAGTTGTTGTTGCGCGGGCGCTGGCCGCCGACCGAGCCGCCCGTGCCGACGCCGACGCCGCCCGAAGTCGAGACGTTCGGGGCGAGCAGCGCGAGGTTGTTGACGCCGCCGCCGAACGCGCCGCCGACGTTGGTGACGGCGAGGTCGACGGCCTGCCGCTCGTTGAAGCCCTTGGAGAGCGTGGTCGTCGTCGTCTCGACCAGCTCCGCGCCGCCCGCGCTGACCTCGATGGTCTCGCCAACGCCGCCGACCGTCAGCTCCGAAGGCACGTCGGTCGTCTGGTTCAGCTCGACGCGCACGTCCGTCAGCGTCAGCGTCTTGAAGCTCGGGGCCTCGATCTTGACGATGTAAGTGCCGGGGAGCAGGTTGTTGAACTGGTACTCGCCCTCGCCCGTCGTCTGCGCGGTGAACGAGGCGTTGGTCTCGCGGTTGGTGACCGTCACGGCCGCGCCGGGGACGACCGCGCCCTGCGGATCGCGGACGACGCCGCGGATGTTGCCGAAGGTGGTCTGAGCGTATGAAGAGGACGCGAAGGCCAGCGCGACGAGAAGCGCCGCCGCGGCCCGTGCGAGCTTACCGGAAAACTTCATGTGAACCTCCAAGTGGATCAGGGATGCTGCCCGCGGCCGAAACTGCAAGACGTGTTCCCCGTCCGGAGGTGATGCGCCCGCGCGCGGCGTAAGTCCAAGCGCGTAAAACGGATGTGAATTAAACGCGGCGGAGGCGACGACGGCCGCGCGCGCCGCGATCAGGATTCTCGTCGTCCAGCAATCTGGAGATATTTAGGAAAATGGATAAATCCTTTCTTTTCATAAATTTAGAGGTACGCACGATTTTTTGAATCGGCGCTTTGAAGGGTCGAAAACGGGTGAGGAGGGCGGCGGCATCGGGCCGCGCGCGGGTGCGCCGGCGGCGGCGGCGTTGACTGACCGTCGGGCCGTGTAATAGAACTTACGCCGCTCGACCCGAACGCCGATTCGACGGGAGTACGTCGCATGAAAAACTTCGCCGCCGCTCTTCTCTTCGCCCTCGCGCTGTCGGCCGCCGCTCTCGGCCAGACCGCCGCGCCTCCGAAAGACGCCGCGCAGGACGAGGCCGCCATCCGCGCCGCCATCCGGAGCGTGCAGGACGGCTGGAACGCGCACGACGGTAAAGCCTTCGCCGCGCCCTTCGCCGCCGACGCCGACTACGTCGTGGTCAACGGCATGTACCTCAAGGGCCGCGAGGCAATCGAGCAGGGGCACGCGCAAATCTTCTCCACGATCTACAAGGGGAGCCGCAACGCCGCCGCCGTCAAGGGCGTCCGCTTCATCCGCCCCGACGTGGCCGTCGCTCACGTGGAATGGAACTTGGAGTTCAAGGTCGGAGGCGAGACGAGGAAGGCGCGCGCCGTCAACACGATGATCCTCACCAAAGAGGACGGCAGGTGGAGCATCGCCGCCTTCCAGAACACGCCGGTGCAGACGCAGGGCGGGCCGCCGCCCGCGCAGGGCCAGTCGCGCCCGTAAGCGCGGCGGTAAAACTATTGACCTCTAGTCGCCCGTCGTTGAGAAACGTCGCCATGAAATACTTCATCGCACTGCTCGTGACACTCGGCTGCGCCTGCGCCTCTTACTCGCAGCCTCGGAGCGACGCGGAGAAGGCGGGCCTGCTCGGCCGCGTGAAGTCGGTCGAGTTCGGGAGGATCAAGTACGCGCTCAGGGACGGCCGGGGCGTCGAGGGGAGGAAGATTCCCGTCCAACTCACCGCCTTCAACGAGGACGGCGCGACGGCCGAGGTCACGTCCTTCAAAGAGGACGGCTCGATCTCCGGGAAGACCGGCTACCTCTACGACGATCAGGGCCGGAACGTCGGCACGGAAACCAACTACTCGATGGGGCAGGGCGCGGAGGAGAGGGCCTACAAGCAGAGGATCGTCTATACGCTCGACGAGCGCGGGAACCGCGCCGAGGAGGTCGGCTACCAGACCGACGGGACGGTGAGCCACCGGCACCTCTTCAAGTACGACGCGCGGGGCAAGCAGGTCGAGGCGCTCTACTACAGTTGGAACGGCACGCGCGTCGGCAAGATCGTTTACACGTACGACGAGCGCGGCAACGAGTTGACGCAGACCTCCTACAACGCCGACGACTCGGTGGCCTTCAAGACCGCCAGCACCTACGACGCGCGGGGTAACAAGATCGAGTGGGTGCAGCACATCGGCGAGACGCTCCGCTACAGGGTGATCCACAGGTACGACGAGAAGAGCCGTTTGAAGGAGCGGGAGACCATCGAGTACGGGGCCGAGGCGCACGTCTGCTCGTCGCACGCGCCCGTCCCCGGCAAGGTCGTCTTCACCTACGACGACGAGAAGGGCGCGCGAGAGGAAGCGACCTACGACGCGGCGGGCGTCCTGACGCATAGGGTCGTCGCGGGCCTCGACGGCAAGGGGAACGAGATCGCGCGGGCGGAACTCGCAAGCGACGGCTCGCCCAAGTGTTCCAAGCTGAGCTGGTACGACGAGGGCAAACTCGTGCGCGAGATGTGCGGCGAGCCTTCGACCAAGTTCGAGTACGACGCGAAGGGCAACTGGACGCGCAAGACCTTCTTCCTCCGGCCCGCATCGGGCGGGCCGGAGGCTTACGGCGCGGAGTACAGAACCATCACTTACTACTGAGGCGGCGCGCTTGACGACGGTGCGGCGGCAAGAGTTCGCGCGGCCGCCGGCCGCGCGAACTCTTGCCGCCCCCGCCGGCGCGTGCTACCTTACGGCCAAAAGCAAGGAGTACGGGTTCATGCAGCGCCAAGCCATCCGCCTGACAGTCGCCTTCGCCACCTTCCTCGTCGGCATAACTTCGGCCAACGTCCTGAACGCTTTCCGCGCCGACACGGCCGCCGCGGAGCGCGAGGTGTGGAATGTTGAGCGCGAGTACGTCCGCGCGCACCTTGAGCGCGACGTGGCGGCGCTCGAACGCCTGCTCTCGGACGACTTCAGCTCGTTCCGCGGCCGCGTCAGGAAGGAGCACCGGCTGGCGATGCTCGCCAACCCCTACTTCGAGGTCGTCTCGCTCTCGACCAGAGACGTCGAGGTGAGCGTGAGCGGCGACGAGGCGCGCGTCAGCGGCAGGGCGACCTTGAAGGGCGTCCTCGCCGGCCGCGAGTTCGAGACCCCGGACTACAAATACACGCGCCGGCTCACGAAGCGCGACGGGCGCTGGCAGATCACGCACATGCGCTTCCGGCCGGCGTGGTGAGGTCGGAGATTTCAACCGGCCGGCGACGCGAACGGCCCGCCGGGTAACAGCGAGTCGGCACGACGGCGAGCAGGCGCGGAGACTCTTTGAAGAGCCTTCCGCGCCTGCTCCTTCGTTTACCGGGAGAGCCTCCGCCCGCTTCGTCGTCGCCGGCCTCGGCCTTTTCAACTCACGCCTTCAATTTAAACCTTCGTCGGCCGGTAAACCTGCCGCCGCGCGTCCCAGCGCAGGCGGTAAGTCCGGACGGCCACGCGGCGCTCGGCGGGCCGCCCCCCTTCGCAGTCGCCGGTCGGCTTGGTCTCCGTGCGGACGCGCAGATCGAAGACGCGCCGGCCGGCGAACGCGCCGCGCTCGCGCACGACTTTCAGAGTCTCGCTCGTCTCCGAGCCGCAGAGTTTCACGTCCGTGAAGCCGAACGGCCGCGACAGCGCGGGGCGCAAGCGGCCGGCGCGCAATTCCGTCAGGTGGTAGGAGTGAAACCCCTCGCTCGAATTGTGGTGCGAGGCGCGCAGCCAGAAGGCGGTCTCGCCCTGCCGGACGGGCAAGAGCGGCGACTCGTCCCAGAAGCCGACGAAGCGGTCGAAGTCGATCTCGACGGCGTCAACCAGCGGCGTCGGCGTCTGCGGCGCGAAGACCGCGAGCGCTTTGAACTCGTCGCCCCCGCCCGCCGACTCGTGGCGCGCGCCGACGACGAGCGCCAGATGGTGCTCGCCCGCGTGGACGAACCACAAAGACTCGACGGTCAAAATCTCAATCGCGCCCGCGCGCGCCGTCGACTCCCGCGGCCGTTCGAGATTGCGCAGCCGCACGGCGCGCGACGGCCTGAATTTTTCTCCGCCCGCCGCGCCGGGGAAGACCTCGCGGAGCAGTTCGAGGTACGTCACGCCCGCGCCCTCGGCGACGGCCGCGCCGAGGTCTTCGACGCGGCGCGCGCGGTTATCGGCGAAGTAGTTTTGCGACGTGAGGTGGAAGCAGAACGTCAGGGCGAAGGCGAACTGCAAGCACTGTGGGAGCATAAGCTGGCGCACCTCAACAATCGGCGTGGCCGACGGCGCTGACGGTTCGCGCCGCGCGCCCGCGCCGCAGGGTGATTCTCAACCGGAACGTGATGTCTTCATCGTAGAGCGGCTCGCCGGGCTTGACCTCGCGGAACGCGACGCTGACGCGCAAGCTTCCCCACCGGTAGTCGAACCGCGACGCGCCGTGACGGCCGCGGCGAGCGCGGAGCATATTAACGCCGCGCACAGCCACGCCGCGACCTGACGCGGCCGCGCCGCAACCTTCAGAGACGAAAATTTGTCCGCCATTCCCCCGCCCCTCCGGCCGTCAGCGTAACTACGTCCGCCGCCGTAATTTTAGCCTTCGGGAAAAGCAGCCGCGACTTTGGCCCGCGAGGAAATCGGCGCGCAAAAAAGGCTCAGGCGCGTCTTGCCTGAGCCTCCTTAGTTTAAAACTTCGCCCGCGTCACTCGGCGGCGGCGTAGCCGCTCGTGTCGAAGACGATGAGGCCGAAGTCGCGCCCCCCGGCCGCCGCCCGCGTGAACCCCTCGGGCTTGAGCGCCCGCGCGTACGAGCCCAGCTCGCGCAACGCGGGCCGCTCCGTGCTCCCGTCCCACGCCCAGAGTTTGAAGTCCAGCCTCTCGGCGTTGGGCCCCGCCCCCGTGATGACGTGGAAGGCCCGCGCCCGCTCGTCCCACTCGAT
>DATCVD010000668.1:0-2246 GCA_036567125.1 Pyrinomonadaceae bacterium
CGCCTTGCCGCCGCCGCGCGCGGGCGCGACAAACGTTGCCGGCGCGCGCCGGCAACCCCTCCCTTGACTGTCGCCCGCGACGGACATAATCTGCCGGCCTGCTTCAAGCCCCACCCCGACGGAAGCGTCGGAGCATTTAACTAACTTGAAAACTCGTCGCGGCGCGCGGCGCTTCGTCCGCCGCCGCCGCGCGCCCCTGACGACGCAAAGAAGAGATGAAGATAACGTTGCCCCTCACCTCGCTCGCGCTCCTGCCCTTTCTTGCCGCCGCCTCGTTCGGTCAGGCGCGGGCGAATGCCCATAGACTGCGTTCGCCCGACGGCCGGGTGGAGATCGCCTTCGCGCTCGACCGCGAGGGCGCGCCCACCTACGCGGTCAGCTACGACGGCCGCGAGGTCGTCGCCCCTTCGGCGCTCGGCCTCGTCTTCAAAGAGGGCGGGCCGCTCTCGCGCGGCATGACGGTCGCCACGACCCGACGGCGCGCGCACGACTCCTGGTACGACCTCGTAGTCGGGAAGGCGAGCCGCGCGCGGGATCGCTTCCGCGAGCTGACGGTCTCGCTGCGAGAGTCGGGCGGGGCGCGGCGCGAGTTGGGACTCACCTTCCGCGCGTACGACGACGGCGCGGCTTTCCGCTACCTCATCCCCGCGCAGGGGGCGCTGAGGGAGTTCGAGATCATCGACGAGAGGAGCGAGTTCCGCTTCGGCGGCGACCACGCGTGCTGGGCGATGCAGCTCAGAACCTTCCACTCGAACTACGAGAAGGAGTTCGACCGGCTCACCGTCAGCCGCATCAAGCCCGGCGCGAAGACGGGGCTGCCGCTCGTCGCACGGATCGCGGGCGGCCCCTATGCGGCCATCGCCGAGGCCGACCTCGAAGACTACGCCGGCATGTACCTGCACGGCCTCGAAGGCGCGCCGCACGCGCTCGTCTCGCGGCTGTCGCCGTTCGGCGGGCGCGAGGAGGGTTCGGCCGTGCGCGGGCGCGCGCCGCACGAGTCGCCGTGGCGGGTCGTGATGATCGGCGACGAGCCGGGCCGCCTCGTCGAGTCGACGCTGCTGCTCGGCCTCAACCCTCCGAGCGTCGTCCGCGATCCTTCGTGGATCAGGCCGGGCAAGGCCGCGTGGGACTGGTGGTCGGGGCAGGTGGCCGAGGGCGTCGCCCGGCCCGGCATGAACGACGCCACGATGAAGCACTACATCGACTTCGCCTCCGAGATGGGCCTCGAATACATGCTCGTGGACGCCGGCTGGTACACGAAGAAGCCTTCCTACGGCGACGACGCCGACACCGCGGCCGACATCACGAAGTCGATCCCCGAAATAGATTTGCCGGGCCTCGTCCGCTACGCGCGCGAACGGCGGGTCGGCATCATCCTCTGGCTGCACTGGATTCCCGCGCGCGATCAGATGGACAGGGCGTTCCCGTTCTACGAGCGGCTCGGCGTCAAAGGCGTCAAGGTCGATTTCATGGATCGCGACGATCAGGAGATGGTGGGCTTCTACCACCGCATCCTGCGCAAGGCGGCCGAGCACCGCCTCGTCGTCGATCTGCACGGGGCGTACAAGCCGACGGGGCTCGTGCGCACCTACCCGAACTACCTGACGCAGGAGGGCGTGCTCGGCGCGGAGTACAACAAGTGGACGGATCGCGTCACGGCCGGCCACAACGTGACGCTCCCGTTCACGCGCATGCTGGTCGGGCCGATGGACTACACGCCGGGGGCTTTCCGCCACGTCACGCGCGCGCAGTTTAAGCCGCAGGACAGGCTCCCGCTCGTGATGACGACGCGCGCGCACCAGTTGGCGATGTACGTCGTCTACGACAGCCCGTTGCAGATGGTCTCGGATCACCCCGGCGCGTATCGCTGGGAGCCGGGCGCGGACTTCCTGCGCGCCGTCCCGGCGAGCTGGGACGAGACGCGCGTCCTCGCGGGGCGCATCGGCGAGTTCATCCTCGTGGCGCGGCGGCGCGGGCGCGAGTGGTTCGTCGGCGGGATGACGAACGAGCAGGCGCGCACGCTCTCCTTGCCGCTCAACTTCCTCGGCCGGGGCGGCTACAAGTTGCACCAGTACGCGGACGGCCCCGACGCCGGCGCTGACCCGAAGCAGCTCGCCGTCTCCGAAAGAACCGTGAAGGCGGGCGCGACGTTGACACTCAGGCTCGCGCCTTCGGGCGGCTACGCGGCCCGCCTCGCGCCGGTGAGGTAGCGGGCCGTCAGCGTCGCGGGGCGTCGCGCAGCGGTC